>NZ_BADB01000309.1:0-5821 GCF_000333415.1 Microbacterium sp. B24
TCAATCGGAACAAGCGCGGCGTCCAGGCCCAGAGTTTGGGCGACCGGCAGCACCGCCGCCGTCGCTTCACGGTCGGCGAGGCGAATGCGCCACGTGCGCAGACGCGTCGCCGCCGCCGCGACCCGCTCGCTGCTCACCGTCGCGCCGTCGACGAGGGACACCGCCTCGTCCACGACCTCCTCGAGCTCGGAGAGGATGTGGCTGGAGATGAGGATCGTGCGCCCCTCGGCGGCGAGGCGGCGCAGCAGCACGCGCAGGTCGATGCGTGCTTGCGGGTCCAGGCCCGAGGCCGGCTCGTCCAGCAGCAGCACGCGGGGATCGTGCACGAGGGCGCGCGCGAGGCCGAGGCGCTGCTTCTGCCCGCGCGACAGCACGCGTGCCGGCGCATCGGACAGCATCCCGAGCCCCACCTCGTCGAGCAGCCGCGCGGCGCCCGCCTGGGCCGCCGCGGCGTCCAGACCGTAGAGGCGGCCGGTCATGACGAGCGTCTCGCGGGCGGTGAGGGTCGGCCACGCGCCGAGGGCGTCGGGCATCCAGCCGAGCAGGGCGCGGGCGGCGGCGGGCTCGGCGAGCGGGTCGACGCCGCCGATGCGGATCGAACCGGCATCCGGCGCGAGCAGCGAGGCCAGCATGAGCATGAGCGTGGTCTTGCCCGAGCCGTTCGGGCCGACGAGCCCGGTGACGGCGCCCGCCCGCGCCTCCAACGAGACATCGCGCACGGCCTGCACGTGTCCGAACGAGCGGCGCACTCCGGTGACGACGATGCCGGGGAGGGTCATGCCCTCACCCTATGCGAGAGCTGTGTCGCAGCTGCGAAGCGCACGGTGAACACTCAGCGGCCGAACGGAGGGCCGGTCAGCCGAAGGACGCCACCCCGAGGTCGGCATGGTCGACGAAGACGCCGTCGATCCCGGCATCCCGGAGGACCGCCCACTCCGCACGGTAGTCGCCGAAGGCGGCGTCGTCCTCACCGCGGCGGAACGCGGGCGTCAGGAAGGTGTTCTCGGGACGACACGTCCAGGTGAACACGGCAAGCCCCGCCGCGTGCGCCTCGGCGACCAGCTCGGCTCCCCCCGGTGGCGACGCGCTCAGCAGCATCGCCTTGTCGACGCTGATGCCGTCCACCTCCTCCGCCAGCCGTGCCAGCCCGGCGGCGCTGACCTGGTCGCGATACGGTGTCGCCGCCTCACCGTGGACCGCGACGAGATCGAACGGCGCACCGTCGGCCTCGACGAGGTAGACGTACGTCGCGGGGATGCCGCGCGCACGCAGCTGTCGCAGGACGGTCAGTTCGAACGACTCCACGAACAGCGGGTGCGCTCCCTCGGCCCACCCCGCGTCGCGCAGCTCGGCGGCGACCAGCGCCGCGACATCGAAGCCCCGCGCCCCGAAGAAGGTGGCGTGCTTGATCTCCAGCACGATGCCGATGTCGCGCCCCTGTTCACGTGAGGCTGTCGCGACGAGATCGAGCAGGTCGCGCAACCGCAGCGGCGGTTCCGTGTCATCGAAGGCCGCACTGCCGGGGCGCAGGTGCGGCAGTCGCTCGCGACAGCGCAGCGTCGACAGCTCCGCCCAGGTGAAGTCCTCGGTGAACCAGCCCGTCTGCGGGACGCCATCGACCGGCTTCGTCGTGCGACGGTCCGCGAACTCGGGACGGTCGGCGACGTCGGTCGTCCCCGAGATCTCGTTCTCGTGCCGGACGACGGCCACCGCATCCTTCGTGAAGACGACATCGGGCTCGACGGCATCCACTCCCATCGCCAGCGCCAGCTCATACGACGAGCGGGTGTGCTCGGGGCGGTATCCGGGGGCGCCGCGATGACCGATCACCAGCGGGCGGGCACGAGGCATGGGCCCAGGCTACCGATCGAGGCCCGTCTGAGCGCCTTCACAGCAGCAGCACAGCCGGCGCCTGACGATGCGGCGCAGCCGTCCGATAGCCTGTTATCCACAGCACCTCGCTGTGCACCCGACCGGTGCACCCTAGGGAGTGGAAAGAGACCATGGCCTCCGGCAACTTCGCATTCAACAACCCGGCGTTCCAAGAGCAACGCCCCGGCCTCACGCCGCCTGCCGCACCGCAGCCCGGCGCCCCGACCGCCTACGCCGCGACGTCGCACCAGGTGACGGATGCCGCGGTGAACGCCCAGCTCGAGGGCGCGTTCGCCGCCCCTGCCGCCGCGTCGCACCAGACCGGCCGCATGACCGTCGAGGACACCGTCGCCAAGACGGTGGGCCTGTTCGCGATCCTCCTCGTCACGGCCGTCATCGGCTGGGTGTGGACGCTCGGCGGCGCCTTCTCGCCCACCGACGTGGCGCGCACATCGCAGATCACGATCGTGCCGTGGATCCTCGGCATGCTCGGCGGCTTCGTCCTCGCGATGGTCGTCTCCTTCACCTCCCGCAAGAAGGTCCGCCCGGCGCTGATCTTCGGCTACGCGGCCTTCGAGGGCCTGTTCGTCGGCGGCATCTCGGCCTACTTCGAGTTCATCTGGCCCGGCATCGTCATGCAGGCCACGATCGCCACCTTCGCCGTCGTCGGTGTGACCCTCGCCCTGTTCGCGAGCGGCAAGGTGCGCGCGAGCGCGCGCGCCAACAAGATCTTCCTGATCGCGATGGTCGGCTATCTCGTCTTCGGCCTCATCAACCTGGTGCTCATGTGGACGGGAATCGCGCCCGGCGCCTTCGGCCTGTACAGCGCGAAGATCGCCGGCATTCCGATCGGCCTGATCATCGGTGTGCTCGTGGTCATCATGGCCGCCTACTCGCTCGTGCAGGACTTCGACCAGATCCAGCAGGGCGTCCGCAACGGCGCGCCCCGCGAGTTCGGCTGGCTTGGCGGCTTCGGCATCATGGTGACGGTCGTCTGGCTCTACATCGAGATCCTGCGCATGATCGCGATCCTGCGCGGCAACAACTGACACACAGCGCACCCGCGCACGAAGGGCCCGTCCGGATCGCCGGACGGGCCCTTCGTCATGCGGGGATCACTCCCACTCGATGGTTCCCGGGGGCTTCGACGTGACGTCGAGCACGACCCGGTTGACCTCGCGGACCTCATTGGTGATGCGGTTGCTGATCTTGGACAGCACGTCGTAGGGCAGGCGCGTCCAGTCGGCGGTCATGGCGTCTTCGCTGGAGACCGGGCGCAGCACGATCGGATGCCCGTACGTGCGACCGTCTCCCTGCACACCGACGGAGCGTACATCGGCCAGCAGCACGACGGGGCACTGCCAGATCTCTCCGTCGAGGCCCGCCTTGGTCAGCTCCTCGCGGGCGATGGCGTCGGCGTCACGCAGAATCTCGAGCCGGTCAGCGGTGACCTCGCCCACGATGCGGATGCCGAGGCCGGGCCCCGGAAAGGGCTGACGCCCGACGATCGCTTCGGGAAGACCGAGTTCACGGCCGATGGCGCGCACCTCGTCCTTGAACAGCGTGCGCAGCGGCTCGACGAGCTCGAACTGCAGATCCTCCGGAAGCCCGCCGACGTTGTGGTGGCTCTTGATGTTGGCCGTGCCCGCTCCGCCGCCGGATTCGACCACGTCGGGGTAGAGCGTGCCCTGCACGAGGAAGCGGATCGGCTCGCCCTCGGCGGCCGCCTCGGCGACCAGGTCGGACTGCACCTTCTCGAAGGCGCGGATGAACTCCCGGCCGATGATCTTGCGCTTCTGCTCGGGGTCGCTGACACCGGCCAGCGCGTTCAGGAACGTGTCGCGCGCGTCGACGGTGATCAGGCGCACACCGGTGGAGGCCACGTAGTCGTTCTCGACTTGCTCGCGCTCGCCCTTGCGCAGCAGCCCGTGGTCGACGAACACGGCGACGAGCTGGTCGCCGACGGCCTTGTGCACGAGCGCCGTCGACACGGCCGAGTCCACCCCGCCCGACAGCGCGGACAGCACGCGACCGGTGCCGACCTGTGCGCGGATGCGATCGACCTGCTCGGCAATGACGTTGCCACTGTTCCAGTCGGCCGCAAGGCCGGCCGCCTTGTGGAGGAAGTTGACCAACACGTCCTGGCCGTAGTCGGAGTGCTTGACCTCGGGGTGCCACTGCACGCCGTAGAAGCACTTCTCGGCGTTGCCGAAGGCGGGCCACCGGTGTCGCGGCGGTCGACGCGAGCACCTCGAAGCCGGCGGGTGCCGTGGCGACCTGTTCGCCGTGGCTCATCCAGACGTTCTGCTCGGCCGGCTGACCGCCGAGGAGCACTCCGCCGTCGTTCACGACGACGGCATCCGTCGCGCCGTACTCGCGCAGGCCCGTGTTGGCGACCTCGCCGCCGAGCTGCTGGGCCATCACCTGGAAGCCGTAGCAGATGCCGAGCGTCGGCACGCCGAGCTGCAGCACGCCGGGATCGAGCGAGGGCGCCCCGGGCTCGTAGACCGACGACGGCCCACCGGACAGGATGATCGCGACGGGGTTCTTGGCCTCGACCTCGGCGGCGGTGACGGTGTGCGGCACGAGCTCGCTGTACACACCGGCCTCACGCACCCGACGCGCGATGAGCTGTGCGTACTGGGCTCCGAAATCGACGACGAGGACGGGACGCTGAGCGGTCTCGGTCTGGGTGGTCACCGGCTGCCTTCCGTGGCGGGGATCGAGGCGGAGGATTCGTCGGCTTCGCGCTGGGCGAGGTAGGCCCGCACCTCGCGCGCGACGCGCGCCTCCATGAAGAACGACAGCAGCGGCACGATGCCGCCGAGCGCTAGCACGATGAAGCGCACGAAGCCCCAGCGCATGAGGCTCCAGACGCGGAAGCACGCGAAGAGGTAGACGACGTAGAACCAGCCGTGCGCGATGAGGATGCCGGTGGAGAGGTTGATCGCTCCCCCGGTGAGGTCGGCGCCGCCGTCGAGGGCCACGGGGTGCAGCCACAGCGCTCCCCCGGACCCGCCCGCGAACAGCTCGTAGCCGAACGCGTACTTCACGATCATCTCGGCGCACAGCGACAGGAGCATCACACCCGTGATCACCGAGGCGATCTGGTAGAACCTGAGCGCCCCGCGGATCGCCGGAAAACTGGCGAGTTTGGGCTGAGGCATGCCGTCAAGTCTAGTCGGCGTGCGCGGACGCTCCGGCGGCCTGCGCCTCCTCCAGCGCCTCGACCTCCTTCTCCCACGCGTCGCGTGCGAGCCGGTACCACATGTAGAACGCGAAGCCCGCGAAGATGGCCCATTCGACGGCGTAGAAGATGTTCAGCCAGTTGACGCTGGAGCCCTCCGCCGGCGCCGGCGAGTCGATCGCGACGAGCCCGCCCACGAGCGGTTCGCCGGCGTCGGCGACGAGGTACGAGCGGTACACCGACAGCTCCTCGGTGTCATGCCACCAGCTCAGCAGCGCGGCCGGCGACATCCGCGTCATCTCGGTGTCCGGGGCCCCGCGCGGGGGCGCGACGGGACCCTCGTCGGCGATCAGCCGACCGGTGAGCGTGAGCGCGCCGCCGGGGTCGGCGTTGAGAGTGGATGCCGCGGCATCCGCGACCGCACGGTCGGCGCTCCAGCCGACGGCGACGGCCAGGGAGGTCGGCGTCGCCGCGTCGGTGCGCAGCTGCCCGGTGACCCAGTACCCCTGCTGACCGTCGTTGAAGCGCGAGGAGACCACGAGGAAATCGCCGGGGACGAATGATCCGGCGACCTCGACACGCTGACCGACCAGCGGCTCGGGCAGGTAGGCGCCGGGCGCGGTCACGTCGGCGATCGGGCGCACCTGTTCGGTGGCTCCGGGCGCCGGCGGCGAGGTGTCGATGGCGCGGCCCAGCTGCCACTGGCCGAGCCAGGCGAACACCGCCGCGACGACGACTCTAGAGGATCCCCGGGACCGAGCT
>NZ_BADB01000308.1:0-2417 GCF_000333415.1 Microbacterium sp. B24
GAGCTCGGTCCCGGGGATCCTCTAGAGTCCGACATCCATGCCGTGATCTACGGCCCAGTCGAGGGCGGGCACGACCACATCGGTCGAACCCTCGCACCCGAAGACGCGCACGGCGTACAGGTCGACCTGCGGGGCGACACCCGGTCCGACGCGGAACTGGTTCGAGGGGGTCGTGGAGTCGTACGGGCCGCGGTAAGTGGTGCCGTCGGCGAGCACGCCCGAGCCGCCCGCGGTGCCGGCGACGTGCGAGCCGTGGCCGTTGCAGTCGAGCGGGTTGTCGTCGGGGTGGGGCACCGGCTGGTAGGAGGCGCTGTTCGGGTCGGCGTTGTAATCGTCGCCGACGAGGTCGATTCCGCCCTTGATGCGCGGGGCGTCGGGACCGTACATCGTCGGGTCGGCGGGCTGGGCCGAGTTCGCCTTCGCGGCGTCGAAGGCCGCCACCGTGCCGGGACCGCCGAAGGTCGCGTGGGTGTAGTCGATGCCGGTGTCGATGATGGCGACCTTGACGTTCTGTCCCGTGTAGCCGGTGCTCTCCCACACCTGGGGAACACCGAGGAAGGGAACCGAGACGGCGTTGTCGACGGTGTACTTGCGCACGGGATGGATGGCGACGACGTTCGGCAGAGACGCGATCGCGTCGAGCTCGGCCGCCGGCACCTTCGCCTGCACGCCGTTGTACGCCGACTGCATCTCGGCCTGCACCGAGCCGCCCTTGTCCTCGATGGCCGAGCTCACCGGCTCCTGCGCATCCTTGAGGCGGTTCTTCACGTCGCCGCGCTCACCGTCGCTGAGCTCGCGGCCCTGCTCGGCTTCCACCACGGCGACGGGATCGCCCGTCATCTCGACGACGACGCTCACGAGTCCGTTGGCGTCGATGGCCGCCGACGTGAACGACGTCGAGATCTTTCCGGCGGATGCCGCGGTCAGAAACCGCGACGACGGGTCGGCGTCGTCGGCGGTCGCGGCGAATGCGGCCGTGGAGGGGAGCAGCAGTGCTATCGCACCTGCCGTGGCGAGGATGCGTCGTTGCCATGGTCGTTGCAAGGGAAGACCGCCTTTCGTGCAGGGGGGTGTGCCACATCGGGGTAGGACGCGGCTGTATGGAGGCTATGCATCCCCTGCACGAGGCGAAAGACGGATGAGAGGATCCTCATCCGAGTTCATCCGAAGGTCTATGCGATGCGGGTTCCCGGCGGCAGCGAACGCGCCGGTGTGCGCGTACGAGCCCAGGCACCCCACAGCAGCAGGCCCGCCAGCACCACCTGGACGGCGAGGCCCACGAACCAGCTCGGCACGGTCTCGTCGATGATCTGGCGCGGGGTGGGCTGCGTCGCGTCCAGGTGCGTGCCCGGCGCACAATCGTCCCAGCGCTGTTCGAGCGACGGGGGCAGCTGCGCCGACCGCACCGACAGCTTCAGCGAGCCGAAGAGGTCGTCGGGGTAGCCGTACTCGGTGAACCGTGTGGGCGTGGCGTCGCCGAGGATCACGAAGGGGTTGGCCGACAGCAGCCACCACACGTAGTCGAAGCGCGGCACGCGGTAGGTGCCGGTCTGCCACGGGCCGCAGACGAACTTTTCCGGGGTGTCGCCGCAGAAGCGGGCACCGTCCTGACACAGCGGCGCTCCGTCGGGACCGGTCTCGTAGGAGCGGGTGATCGAGGTGCCTTCGCTGGAGACCGCGGCGCCGATCAGCCCGAACCCGAGCGGCGTTCCGACGGTCAGCGCGGCGACGACGAGGTAGGTCGTGGCGACCGAGAACAGCGGACGCGCGAGCAGACCCGACAGCGCCACCCCGATCGCGGCGACGACGCCGGTCTCCACCACGAGCACGACGAGCGAGACGACCACGGTGAGCGGGTCGACGCCGCCCGCGAAGGTGGCGATCACCAGGAACGGTGCCGCCACGGCGGCGAAGGCCAGCCCGGTGATCCAGCCGGCGACGAACTTCCCGAGGAGGATCTCCCCCGTCGTGACGAGCGTCACCTGCACGGGAGCGAGCGTCGCGGCATCCCGGTCGCCGTTGATGCTGTTGCCGCTGAGGGTGGGCGAGACGAGCAGCACGAGCAGCAGGGTGACGCAGACGACGACGGAATAGATCCCGGGGCCGCTCTGACCCCAGCCGCCATAGGCGAGGTAGGCCAGCGCGGTCACGCCGATGAGCAGGAGCGCGAACACGCCGAGCAGCACGTACCACGACACGGTGCGCACCCGCTGGAGCAGCTCCAGGCGGCCGATCGTCCACAGCCGCGTGGCGTTCATGAGCGCTCCCCCTCAAGGTCGAGGAACGTGTGTTCCAGAAGTCCTGTCGCCGCCGCGAACTCCGCGACCGGCAGACCCACCCCGATGAGGGCGGCGAGGGCGGATGCCGCGTCNTCGTCGCTTGCGAACGAGACCAGCAAGTCGCGGCGGTCGATCGGG
>NZ_BADB01000307.1:0-1991 GCF_000333415.1 Microbacterium sp. B24
CCCCCACTGTCGTGCGGTGCTCGAGCGATCTTGACAGATTTGGCTAATGATATTAGCTTTATGGCTATGACGAACTCGACCTCCCCCGCAGCCGCTTTCGCACGGCTCGATGTCCATCACCTCGACCGGCCCGAAGGTCGCATCGCGTATCGCGTGACCGGCGACGGGCCGCTCATCGTCTGCGTGCCCGGCATGGGCGAGATCGCCGCAAGCTACCGCCACACCGTTCCCGCCCTGCGCGAGGTCGGCTTCCGCGTCGCCGTGATGGACCTGCGCGGCCACGGCGAGTCGGACGCCACGTTCTCGGCGTACGACGACGTCGCGGCCGGCACCGACATCCTCGCGCTCATCGCCCACCTCGGCGGTCCGGCGGTCGTCGTCGGCAACTCGATGGCCGCCGGAGCAGCCGTCTGGGCGGCCGCCGAGAATCCCGCAGCCGTCAGCGGCCTGGGACTGCTCGGCCCGTTCGTCCGCAACGCCCCGACCAACCCGTTCGCCGCGGCGACGTTCCGCCTGCTGATGCTCCGGCCGTGGGCTCGCGCCGCCTGGCTCGCCTACCTGCCCCAGCTCTACCCCGGCCGGCGGCCCGCCGACTTCGCCGAGCACCGCGCGGCGATCCGCGCGGCGATGTCGCGCCCGGGCGCCACCGCCGCGTTCGCGCGCACGACCCGCACCGACCACAGCCTCGCCGAGAAGCGGATCCCCGAGGTGTCGGTACCGGCGCTGGTCATCATGGGCACCGCCGACCCCGACTTCAGCGATCCGAGGGGAGAGGCGGCGTGGATCGGCGAGCAGCTGCACGCGCGCGTGACGCTCGTGGAGGGCGCCGGCCACTACCCGCAGGCCGAGCAGCCCGAGCAGGTCGGCCCCGCCCTGGTCGCGTTCTGTCGCGAGGTGACCGGTGCCTAGGGCCGGCCTCACGCGCGACGCCGTGGTGGCGCTGGCACTGGAGACGATCGACGAGCTCGGGCTCGACGGCCTCACCCTCGCCGAGATCGCCGGCCGCGCCGGCGTGAAGGTGCCGAGCCTCTACAAGCACATCGCCTCGCTCGAGGTGCTGCGCTCCGCTGTGGCCACCGAGGCGACGCGTGAGCTCGCCCAGGAACTGCGGGTCGCGGCCATCGGGGTGTCCCGGACGGCGGCGCTGGAGAGTCTTGCGCACGCCTATCGGGGGTACGCACTGCGGCATCCGGGACGATACGCGGCCACCCAGCGCGCACCGCTGCCCGGGGAGGCGCGCGAGGAGGCGCATGCCCTCGCCGCCGCACAGGTGCAGCAGGTCGTCTCGGCGACGCTGCGCGGCTATGACATCGCCGACGATCAGCTGGTCGACGCGACCCGCACGCTGCGCGCCGCGCTGCACGGGTTCTGCGCGCTCGAGAACGGCGGCGGCTTCGCCCTTCCGGTCAGCGTCTCGGAGAGCTTCGCCCGGATGATCGCCGGTCTCGATCGCATGCTCTCGACCTGGCCGGCCTGACCCTTACTCGCGTCCGGGATCGATCGGCGCGAAGCGGCGCAGACCGCCGCCCGTCGTGAGGCGAGATGCCGCGAGCGAGCCGGCGACCGCGAGGAAGATCGGCAGCAGCAGGGTGAAGCCCGTTCCCGTGAACTCGATGATCAGGGCGATCGCGGTGAAGGGGGCGCGCATGTTGGCGGCAAGGAACGCACCCGCGGCCACGATGGCCAACGCCGTACCGTCGGCACCGGGCCAGATGAACGCCCAGCCCGTCGCGGCGGCCGCGCCCAACGCCGCACCGATCGCCACCGACGGCTGCAGGGTGCCCCCGATCGCACCGGATCCGAGCGAGACCGAGGTGGCAACGTACTTCATGACGGCGAGTGCCAGCAGAAGGGAGGCGGGCTGAGCGAGATCGAAGCCGGCGGTCGCGAGGGCGCGACCATTGCCCAGGATGAGCGGGAAGAACGCGCCGAGCACGCCGACCGCGGCGAACGTGAGGGGAAGGACGATCAGCAGCTTCCCCCCGGTGGCT
>NZ_BADB01000306.1:0-5283 GCF_000333415.1 Microbacterium sp. B24
CCGGGATGCGGAAGGTGAAGGTCGCGGTCCGCGCGGCCGACGCCGTGTTCTGGAAGCGCAGGCCGCCGCCGGAGACCGGCGTCGTCGCATCCTCGGCCTCGTCGATGATCTTGCCCCCGCCGACGGCGAACCAAGCGTCGGGCGAGGTGACCGTGCCCCAGGCCTCGTTCTCGTGGTCATAGCTCTGCAGCTTGGGGGTCTGGGCCGCCGACGTTGCGACGACGTCCCACTCGCCGGTCTGCGCGCCGGTCGCCGCGGCAGCCGGGAGTGCGGGCGCGAGGCCGATCGCGGCGGCCGCCGCGAGGGCCAGCAGCGCACGGGCGAAGAGGGGGCGACGCGTGGACGTGGACGTGTTCGTGCTCATGTGGTGTTTCTCGTTTCTGTTCTCGATCGGGGGGTCTGGCAGGGTGACACCGCTCCTCGCGTCGGGGGGACCCGAACACGGAAACGGTCAGCGCATTCGATCGGAATAGACGAGGTTGGCGCGCAGCCAGCTCACGAGCCGACGGCGGATCGGTCTCCACGTCACCCGCGGAGCGCTCGGCACGACGGATGAGCCCGGCGCGCGCAGCGCCGAGGTCGAGCATCCGCACGCGGGGACGCCGTGAGACCGCAGGTGGTCTCGGGAGTGTGCGTGCGGCATGGAGTCGACTGTTCTAAATGAGAATCATTATCACTAGCTGGGAATCTCATTGGACCAGATCGTCCGCCGCGCGTCAAGTCGGCGTCGCCGCGTGCCTGCCCGCACGCCGAACGGCGGTCAGTCGCGCGGAGCGTGCGCCTCGAGGAACTCGTACAGGTCGGTCGTGTCGACGCCGGGGAAGGACCCGGTCGGCAGCGTCGCCAGCAGCGTCCGCGGCGTGCGGACGTTGGGCCACGCCTGATCGCGCCACTGCGACTCCAGTTCGGCGGGAGCGCGCCGGCAGCACACCTCGACCGCGTGGCGGGAGACGCCGCGGTTCGTCGTCTCGCGCCCCACGAACCACTTCGTGTCGTCGAAGCGCACCCCCACCGACACCGAATGGGCCCCCTCGCTGGAGGTCTCCACCCGGGCCGTGCACCAGAACGTGCCGTTGCCGGTGTCGGTGTACTGGTAGTACGGGTTGAACTTGTCGGGGATGTCGAAGACGACGCGGCTCGTCCAGCGCCGACAGCACAGCTGCCCTTCGATCGAGCCGAGCCGGTCGGCGGGGAAGTTCACGTCGTCGTTCTCGTACGCCTTCGTGATGGTGCCCGACTCGTGCACCTTCAGGAAGTGCACCGGGATGCCGAGATGCCGCGTCGCCAGATTGGTGAAGCGGTGCGCGGCGGTCTCGTACGACACCGAATACGCGTCGCGCAGGTCTTCGATCGACAGTGCGCGGCGCGACTTCGCGTCGTGGAGCACCGGGACGGCGTGGTCCTCGGGGATCAACAGGGCGCCGGTCAGGTAGTTCGTCTCCACGCGTTGACGCAGGAACTCGGCGTACGAGCGCGGCTCGGCGTGCCCGAGGATGCGACTGGCAAGTGCCTGGAGCACGGCCGTGCGCGAGTCGCCCTTCGCGGGCACCGTGCTCGACAGGTACAGCCGCCCGTGCTTGATGTCGGCGACCGACCGCGTCGAGGCCGGAAGGTCGGCGACGTAGTGCAGCGAGAAGCCGAGGTGAGCGGCGATGTCCGAGGCGGTGCGCTGCGTGAGCGGTCCCCCGGGATGGTCGACGGCACGCAGGATGCCGCGGGCGTGCTCCTCGAGCTCGGCGAAATAGTTGTCCTGGCGCCGCATCAGGTGGCGCAGCTCGACGTTCGCGCGACGTGCCTCCTCGGGGGTGGCGGAGCGCTCGTCGCCGAGCCTCTCGATCTCCCCCTGCAGCGCCAGCAGGGCACGAAGGGCGTCGTCGGGGATCGATTTGCCGATGCGGAACGGCTCGATTCCGAGCGCCCGGAAGGTCTGCCCCTTCATGGCGCGCTCCAGCGCGATCTCGAGCGTGGCCCGCTCGTCGAGAGGCTCGGCCTCGAGGAGCTGATCGACCGTGGCACCGAGCGCTTTGGCGATGGCGCGCAGGAGAGTGAGCTTGGGTTCGCGCTTTCCCGTCTCGATCATCGACAGCTGACTCGGTGCCCGCTCGACCGCTGCCGCGAGCTCGTCGAGGGTCATCCCGCGCGCCGTGCGCAGCTGACGGATGCGCCGGCCGATCGTGAGCGCATCGGCCTCGTCCTCGGGCTCTGTGGTCGTCGCCGTCAACGGAACATCGATGTTCGTCATGTCCGGGATTGTGTCACAGAACGTGAAGTTCCTTCAAACTTCACACCGGTTTTGGTTACTTCCGGCCTCGAAGTTCACCCAAAGTGGAGACACGAGCCACCGCCGGCATCGCCCCGGCATCCGATGAAGGAGAGCACCATGACGATCCAGGCCACCCCCGGTCAGCCGCCACTGCGCGCCGGCGACCAGACGCAGACCGCCGCTGAGCTGCAGGAGATCTGGGACACCGACCCGCGGTGGGACGGCGTACAGCGCACCTACACGGCAGAGGACGTCGTGCGCCTGCGCGGGTCGGTGCGCGAGGAGAACACCCTCGCCCGCCGCGGCGCCGAGAACCTGTGGAACCTGCTGCACACCGAGGACTACATCCGCGCGCTCGGCGCCTACACCGGCGGCCAGGCCGTGCAGCAGGTGCGCGCAGGCTTGAAGGCCATCTACCTCTCGGGGTGGCAGGTCGCCGCCGACGGCAACCTCGCCGGCCAGACCTACCCCGACCAGAGCCTGTACCCGGCCAACTCGGTCCCCGCCGTCGTCCGCCGCATCAACAACGCCCTGATCCGCCAAGACCAGATCGAGCACGCCGAAGGCACGCTCACGCAGGACTGGCTGGCCCCCATCGTCGCGGATGCCGAGGCCGGCTTCGGCGGCCCCCTCAACGCGTACGAGCTCGCGCAGTCGCTCATCCAGTCCGGTGCCGCGGGCATCCACTGGGAGGACCAGCTCGCCAGCGAGAAGAAGTGCGGCCACCTCGGCGGAAAGGTTCTGGTGCCCACGCAGCAGCACATCCGCACCCTGAACGCGGCTCGGCTCGCCGCCGACGTCGCCGGCGTGCCGACCGTCATCATCGCCCGCACCGATGCGCTGGCGGCCGACCTGCTCACCAGCGACGTCGACCCCCGCGACCAGGAGTTCACGACCGGCGAGCGCACGAGCGAGGGCTTCTACCGGGTGCGCCCCGGCCTGGAGGCGGTCATCAGCCGCGGCCTGGCGTTCGCGCCGTACGCCGACCTCCTGTGGGTCGAGACCGGAGAGCCCGACATCGAACTCGCCCGGGCGTTCGCGAGCGCGATCCACGAGCAGTTCCCCGGCAAGATGCTCGCCTACAACTGCTCGCCGAGCTTCAACTGGAAGCGCCACCTCAGCGACGAGCAGATCGCGACCTTCCAGCAGGAGCTCGCAGACCTCGGCTACAAGTTCCAGTTCATCACGCTGGCCGGCTTCCACGCCCTCAACTACTCGATGTTCGACCTCGCCTCCGGCTACGCCGAGCGCGCCATGAGCGCGTACGTCGAGCTGCAGGAAGCCGAGTTCGCCGCGGAATCGCGCGGCTACACCGCCACCAAGCACCAGCGCGAGGCGGGCACCGGCTACTTCGATTTCGTTTCCACGGCGCTCAACCCCGACAGCGCGACCCTGGCTCTGGTGGGATCCACTGAGGCCGAGCAGTTCCACTGACGCACCCCGTTTCGACTCACTGCGCTCGCTCAACGACCGGAACACGCGCTCCCGGTCGTTGAGCGAGGCCCGCAGGGCCGAGTCGAAACGCCGCACCCATCGCACACGACACAGAAAGAGCAGGGCCATGACTCCCACCGCCACGGGCACCGCGCCCGCATCGACCATCACCATCACGGGACCGATCCGCGACCGCTACGAGGAGATCCTCACCCCCGCGGCCATCGCGTTCCTCGCCGAACTCCACGTCCGCTTCGCCGGGCGCCGCCACGACCGCCTCGCCGACCGGATGAGACGCCGCTTCGAGATCGGCAACGGGCACGACCCGCAGTTCCGCTCCGACACGGCCCACATCCGCGACGACGCCGAGTGGCAGGTCGCAGGAGCCGGCCCGGGCCTGGAGGATCGGCGTGTCGAGATCACCGGTCCGACCGACCCGAAGATGACGATCAACGCGCTCAACTCAGGCGCGAAGGTCTGGCTGGCCGACCAGGAGGACGCCACGAGCCCCACCTGGCGGAACGTCATCGAGGGTCAGCTCTCGCTGTTCGACGCGATCCGCGGACAGCTGTCGTACACGAGCCCCGAGGGCAAGGAGTACCGCGTCACCGCCGAGCGGACTCCCACCATCGTGATGCGCCCGCGCGGGTGGCACCTGGTCGAGAAGCACATCCGTTACACCGATCGCGCCGGTCGCGACCTGGCCGCATCGGGCTCGCTGGTGGACTACGGACTTTACTTCTTCCACAACGCGCAGCGCTTGATCGAGAACGGTGTGGGCCCGTACTTCTACCTGCCGAAGATCGAGTCGGCGGAGGAGGCGAAGCTGTGGGACGACGTCTTCACCTTCAGCGAGGAGTACCTCGGCATCCCGCACGGCACCATCCGTGCCACCGTGCTCATCGAGACGCTGCCGGCGGCCTTCGAGATGGAGGAGATCCTGTTCGAGCTGCGCGATCACATCGCGGGCCTGAACGCCGGCCGCTGGGACTACATCTTCTCGATGATCAAGAACTACCGCGGCCGGGGCGCACGGTTCGTGCTGCCCGACCGCAGCCAGGTCACGATGACCGTGCCGTTCATGCGGGCCTACACGGAACTGCTCGTGAAGACGTGCCACAAGCGCGGCGCCTTCGCGATCGGCGGCATGAGCGCCTTCATCCCCAACCGACGCGACCCGGAGGTGACGGCCCAGGCGTTCGAGAAGGTCGCCGCCGACAAGAAGCGCGAGGCCGGCGACGGCTTCGACGGGACGTGGGTGGCCCACCCCGACCTGATCCCCGTCGCGCAGGCGGAGTTCGACGCCGTGCTCGGCGAGCGCCCCAACCAGATCGACCGCCAGCGGCCCGAGGTGAACGTGCAGGCGGCACAGCTGATCGACGTGCACATCGGGCTGCCGGTCACGGCGGCAGGCGTGTACGGCAACGTGTCGGTGGCGATCCGCTACATCGAGGCATGGCTGCGGGGCCTCGGCGCCGTTGCCATCGACAACCTCATGGAAGATGCCGCGACCGCCGAGATCAGCCGCAGCCAGGTGTGGCAGTGGATCCACCAGGACCGCTCGACCGACGACGGCACCCGCATCA
>NZ_BADB01000305.1:0-5920 GCF_000333415.1 Microbacterium sp. B24
ATGTGGCGTCCAGCACCGCCTGCGCGAGTTGATAGACGCGCGCGCCGGGGCGCCCGAGGAAGGCGAACGCCGCCCCGGCCGGGATCTCCTCCTGCGCCTTGGCGGGCACCTCGATCACGACACGCGCGGGATCGAGGTCCTCCTGCGTGCGCTCGCCGCCCCCGTCGGCGTCGTAGCGGATGCGCATGCGGCCGGTGTCGAGGTCGGCCGTGACATCCGCGTGGCCCTCGTCGAGCACGACCGCGTCGTCGATCTCGGCCCGCGAGGGGTCGACCCCGACGGCGAAGGTGTACGTCGCGGACGCCAGGTCGATGCCCGGGGACGCGTCGGTCAGGCGTAGTCGTGCGCGCAGGTCGAGCGTGTAGATCCCCGGCTCGGTGAACGCCCAGGACAGGTGCGTGTGGGCGTCGACCGGAAGCTCGATCGCATCCGGGCGCGCGCCCCCGAACCCGTCCGCGGAGTCGATCATCACCTCGGTGTCGCCGAAGGTGCCCGTGAGGTAGGCGAACAGGGAGCCCGGACCGGTGAGCGCGGTCGCCTCGAGCACGACCTGCGAGGAGCGCGTCGCCCCCCATTCGCGGCCGTCGCCGTGCACGCGCGCGCCGAGCCACACCGTGTCGAGCCCGGCATCCTCGACGAGCGGGATGAGATCGGCGGCGTACTTCACGGACTCCTCGGCGAGCGACACGTTCGGCACGCCGGGGCGGAGGTTGGCATCGAGGGTCTTGATGATGCCGTGCTCCTCGAGCAGGGCGTAGTTGCTGAATGCGGCATCCGCGTAGACGACGTTGCGCGCGTCGCGGAGCGTCGGCGCATAGTCGTGCGGGTCGGCACCGTCGCGGACGATGGATGCCACCTGCACACGCGCACCGCCCACGTGCGCGACGAGGTCGGCCAGCAGCGGCGTGGTGGTCACGACCTGCACGCGCTCGTCGGTGTCGCTCAGCGCGGGCGAGGCGGTGCACCCGGTGACCGCGAGGGCGAGGGTGGCCGCACCGGCGACGATCCCCGCACCCCGCCGCCGCGCCCGCCCGCCGCACACCGCTCCCCCCGGCGACGTGCCCCTCCCGCCCGTCACGATCACGACTCCGACGACGGCCGGCGACGGCGCACCGCGAGGATGCCCGCGCCGAGACCGGCGGCCAGCAGCAGCGCCCCGAGCACGCCCAGCAGCACCGGCACGGGGCTTGCCGCGGCCTCCGTCTGCGGCGCGCGCACCGCCTCGGGACCGACGACACGGGCCGTGCCGGCCGAACCCGATGCCGCCGCCGCGGCGGCCGCGGCCTCCGCCGTCGCCTGCTCCGCGGCCCGGCGTGCCGCCTCCGCATCGTCGGAGGTGAGCACCGCCGCGGAGACGACCCCGCAGCCGCTGCCGCCCGACACCGCCTGCGCGGGGTCGACGTCGCCGACCGCGATGGTCAGCGTGGCCGTGTCGCTGGAGCGTTCTCCGGAGGCAAGCGTCACGGTCTGGGTCATGCGCAGCCGGTAGACACCCTCCTCGCTGAACGCCCAGTTGGCGTGCGCGTGGACGCCGAGCGGGATGCGGGAGGACGAGCCGGCGCCGTCGAGCACCACGTTCTGCACCCCGCCGAAGACACCCGACGTGTACACGGTCACCCGCCCCGGGCCGGCGACGCCGTCCAGGCTCCAGTCGACCGGGCCGGCGGCGTTGGCGCGGCTGACCGCCTCGGTGTTCCAGCCCAGCCAGATGAGGTCGGGGTTCTGCGTCTGCGGCACCTGCCACACGGTCTGCCCGGCGGCTCCGACGGCGCCCGAAGCCGGCGGGCAGCTGCTGACGGGCCGAGGGCTTCAGCCAGAGGACGACACCGGCGGGGTCGCGATACACCTTCGCGCCCGACGAGTCGTCGCCGACGAGCGATTCGAGACGTCCGCCGACGATCCGGGAGGCGTAGTCGATGTGACCCGACGAGAGGATCGTCGCCCCCGCGACGCACTGGCCGGCGGCGACCTCGCGGGCCGCGGGCGTCGTGTCGCCGACGGGCGCCGGAGCGGGTGCGACGGCCTGCGGCGGCGCGACGACCGCCAGCGCATCCCAGCCGATCAGGGCCCCCTCGCGCGAGGAGACGACGAGCCGGTCCCCGCCGAGAGCGGCATCCGCGGGAAGACGCACCTGCACCGCACCGCTGGAGCCGACGCGCGCCCAGCCGAGCCAGCGCGGATCGGTGCCCGGGGTGAAGCGCAGCCACACCGAGACCCACTGACCGGCGCGCTCGCGCGACACCTGCACGGTGACGAGCTGGCCCGGCAGCAGACCCGACTGCCCATCGAGCACCTGCACGCCGCCCTGGGCCGCCGTGGTCAGCCGGTCCTCGGCGATCGGCTGCCGGTCGGGCGCGGTGGGCTCGCCGGCGGCAGCCGTGAAGCAGCCCGCCGGGTCGGCGGCGCGCACGTCGGCGCGCCCGACCGCGACGGCCAGCGTGAACGTGGAGGTCAGCGCGCGACCGTCGGCGTGGGTCGCCGATCGCTGGAAGCCGAGGCAGTACAGCCCCTCGGCGCTGAAGGCCCAGGTGCCGTGGACGTGGACGTGCTCGGCGATGCGGACGCTGTCGGCGTCGGAGATGCCGTCGCGCGTCGACATCAGCACGCGCGGCACCCCGAGATCGCTCTGGTAGAGCGTGAACTCACCCGGTCCGTCGACCTTCTGCAGCGACCAGTCGATGCCGGCGGGGATCAGACCGCGGTCGATGAGCTCGCTCGACCAGCCCGGCCAGATGAGCCCGTCCTGCTGGGTCTCGGTGACCTGCCAGAGCGCGGCGCCGGGCGCCCCGAGGAAGCGGAACGCGGCATGGTCGGGCACGCTCGTCTGCGCCTCGGGACGGATCTGGATGACGGTGCGCGCGGGATCGCGGTAGATCGGATCACCGTCGGTGTCGTCCTTCACCACGGTCGTGAGCGCCCCGGCATCCAGCCGCGAGGCGACGTCGACGTGGCCGGCCGTGAGGATCGTGGCTCCGGATGCCGTGAGACTGCGGTTCGGCACGTCCCAGACCACCGGCTCGGGCTCGGGCGTGCCGGGATCGACCGGCGTCGTGCCGCTGCCGCCGTCGGCGCAGGGGGTGACGGATGCCGCGTCCACTCCGGCGGCGAGGGTGAGCGTCGTGGTGATGCGGAACGCTCGACCCGCCGCTGTGGTGCCCGACCAGGTCAGGGGCACGCAGTAGACGCCCGCGGCATCCACGGTGTGGGCGCTGCCGAAGCCGGAGCGGGGACGCAGCGCGGCGCTGCCGTGCTCGTGCTGCGGCCGCGTGTCGAGGAGGGTGGCCTGGCGGTCGGAGATCCGGTCGGCGCTCATCCAGTACCGCCCGGGGCCGCTCACCTCGCCGAGATCGAGGGTGACGTCGCCGGAGAGGGCAAGGCCGTCGATCGCCGTGGCGATCCGCTCGCGCGCGACCCAGGTGTCGCCGCTGCGCGGCAGCGTGAAGACCACACGCTCGGGGTCGCGGTAGTCGGCTCCGGAGCCGACCGGACGCCGAAGGGCCGCCACCACGTCGACCTCGCCGCCGCGCTCGACGAGCTCGAGGGCGCTGGTCGCGGCGTTGCCCGAGACCGCGGCAGCGGAGAACACCGTGCGGTCCGGGGACACCGCCGTCACGGGCTGAGCGGGCGGCGCCTCCACCGCGCGAGTGCGCTCGCACGGCTGCACCTGGGACAGGTCGACGTCGCCGACCACGACCGTCAGCAGACCGGTCGCCGACCGGTCGACACCGGTGGCCTGCTCGCGGATGCGGGTCTCGATCGCGAGGCAGTAACGGCCCGCGGCGGTGAACGCCCAGTTCTCGTGGATGTGCGTACGCCCCACGGGGAACCACGACGACGTGTCGGTACGCGAGTTCAGGTAGTGCGATGCTCCCGACCAGACGACGACGTCGCCGGGGCCCTCCGCCTTCGACAGCCGCCAGGTGGCGTCGTGATCGGTGTAGCCGGCGGGCAGCTTGAGCATGCTGAGACCCGGCCAGATCGTCTTGCTCTCGTAGTTCGCGCCTTGCGTGAATCCGTAGTACGTCGAGCCGGGGGCGCCGACGAAGGTGACGTCCTGCAGCGCGTCGGGCTCGGGGACGCGGAATGTCGCGAACTCGCCGCGCCCCACCCACACCGCGTCGCGGAGCGGGGTCAGCGCCGCCGCATCGCCGTCGCCCGTGGCGATCTGCAACGAGCCGTCTGCGGTGAGGCGCGGTGCNAGGTCCAGGTGGTTCTTGAGGAACCACGTGACGGACGGGTCGAGCTGCTCGCTCCCGCCCGGGTCGGTCGGCTCGGTCGGCGTGCCGGTGTCGCCCTGCTGCGCGCAGGGTGTGACGACGGCGGGGTCGATGCCCACCGCGAAGGTGAACGTCGCGTGGGTGCGCGTCGGCTCCGTGGCGCCGGCGAGTGTCGTCGCGGCGCGCACGCCGACGCAGTAGACACCTGCCGCGGAGAAGGCGAACCCGGTCGACGTGCTGCCGTCGAACTCCTTCGCGTTGCGGGGGAAGGGATCGGTGCGTGGCAGCACCAGCTGCGGCTCGGCGCGACCGCCCGGCCGGCTGTCCCAGAACGCGGCCCCCGAGCCGTCGCCGTTGAGTCCCCCGTATGCATCCGCGTACCGGTACGTCGCGACGTAGCCGCCGCCCGTGGTGGATGCGCCCGTCATCGTCATCTCGATGCCCGCAGCGCTCTCGGACAGCTGATCCACGCTGACGAACGAGGCGTCGAGATCGAGGACGAGTTCGTTCGGCGGCGTCGACCCCGTCCAGGGTGTGTACACACCCGCCGACCGCCAGAGCGTCGTCCCGGGGTCGGCGATGCGCGCCCAGTCGCGGTAGGTGGGACTCTGCGGCGAACGACCGGTTCCCGGCCACTCGGTGTCGCGACTCGGCAGAGAGAAGACGACGTCGCCGGGATCGTGTGCCACGCGGCGTCCGCGATCGGATGTGACGACATCGAGGCCGAGACCGGAGCCATCCACGCGCGGCGCGAGGAGCGCCACGCCGGCATCGATCACGGCACGTCCGGCGTTCGCCCGCGTGGGCTCGGGCGCGGTGACCGGGATCTCGGCGGGCTGTGCGCAGGGTTCGACGCTCTCGGCATCCACGTCTCCCACGGCGACCGTGAGTGTCACATCGCCGTTGAGGAAGGCACCATCGCCGGAGCGCTGGAAGTGGGTAGCGAGCGGAACGCACACACGCCCCGGTTCGAGAAAGGCGAAGCTCACCGCCAGCAGTCCGCCCTCGCCGCCGGTGCTCGCCACCCACGGCTGCTCCGCCGGCCGCTGAGTCGTCCCGGCGAAGTCGACACCGCCGACAAGCATCGCGGCGATCGGATCTCCCGGGGCCAGGGACAGGCGCGTGTAGATCGGTCCGCCGAAGCCGAAGGGGTCGAAGGGCACGTCTTCGCCGATCGCGGTCGTGTCCACCACGAGCGACAGGGGATTGGCTCCCGCCGTGCGGTAGACGTCGCCGCGCGACGGGTCGATGCGCTCCCATGCGTCCTCCCCGTCGGCCGCGCCCGGCCAGGGCTCCGCGTGCGGCACGCGCAGCACCGTGGTCGCGGGGTCGAGGCGCTGCCCCGACGCGTCGACCAGGTCGTGCACCAGACGGTCACCGTCCAGCGTGCTCGCGATGCGCACCTCACCCTCCGAGACGACGGTGCGCGTATCGGTGGATCCCGGCGCGGCGTCGGCCGGGGTGGCGAGGGCGGGCGTGAGCGGTGCCAGCACGAGGGCCGCGGTCAGGGCTGCTGCGGCGAGAGGGAGGGACGTACGCATGGTGACTTTCCGGTCGGACGGCGGACGACGCACCCGCGGGGTCGGGCGGCAGACGTCGCACCAACCCCGCGAGCGCCGGGGATCAGAAGGTGAAGCGGTACGTCGTCGACGCGGAGTAGCCACCCGAGCCGCCGACCGAGACGCCCACGCGGAGTCCGCGAG
>NZ_BADB01000304.1:0-2045 GCF_000333415.1 Microbacterium sp. B24
TCGCTGCGACTTCGTGGTGTCATGGCCGTCGCCCCGCTCGCGCAGGCGCCTGCGGAGGCGTTCGAGCGCCTCGCGCGGCCCGCGGCGACGGTGCGACGGGTCGTTCCGGATGCCACGTGGATGTCGGCGGGCATGTCCGGCGATTTCGCCGAGGCGATCGCCGCCGGCGCGACACACCTGCGGATCGGCACCGCAATCACGGGACCGCGCCCTGACCGCGGCTAGCCTCAGAACAGACGAGCAAACGGAGGAATGCGATGTCGAACCCGCTCAAGAAGACCATGGTGTACCTGGGCCTCGCCGATGAGGAAGAGGTCTACGAAGAGCCCGCTGCCGAGACGCCTGCACGCCGTGAGCGCTCGAGCGAGCGCCCGATCGAGAAGGCGGCCCCTGTGACCCCGCTCCACCGTCCCACCGTCGTGCGTCAGCCGACCGCGGGCACCGTCAGCGAGATCCTCACGGTGCACCCCAAGCAGTACCGCGACGCGCAGATCATCGCGGAGAACTTCCGCGACGGCATCCCGGTCATCATCAACCTCTCGCAGATGAGCGACGCCGATGCCCGGCGTCTCATCGACTTCGCGAGCGGCCTGTCGTTGGGGCTGTACGGTCGCATCGAGCGCGTGACGAGCAAGGTCTTCCTCCTCTCGCCCGAGAACGTCGCGATCTCCGGTGACGGCACGGTGGCTCAGGCCGACCCCGAGTCCGCGCCCTTCAGCCAGTAGTCGTGGAGTTCGTGCGCCTGGCGGCATTCGTCGTCGACGTCCTTCTCCTGCTCTACATCCTCGTGCTGCTGGCGAGACTCGTTCTCGAGTACATCCCGATGTTCAATCGTCAGTGGCGTCCGCGGGGATTCGGCCTCGTCTTCGCCGAGGCTGTCTTCACCCTCACCGATCCGCCGCTGCGCTTCTTCCGCCGGCTGATTCCTCCGTTGCGGATCGGTCCCATTGCGCTCGACCTGGGCTTTCCGATCACGATGTTGGCCTGTTTCGTTCTTCTGACGATCGTCCGCGTCATCGAGCGCCTCTAGCCCCCCGTCGCACGTCCCACCAGCCGCGACTATGCTTGGTCAGTACGGCTCGCCGGTGGCGGGCCGACCGAATCGGCCCGCGTCGTGAGCCCCGAAAGAGGAAACACCATGGCTTTGACCCCGGAAGACGTCGTCACGAAGCAGTTCCAGCACGTGCGGTTCAAGGAGGGTTTCGACCCGGATGAGGTCGACGACTTCCTCGACGAGATCGTCGTCGAGTGGCGCAAGACGATCGCCGAGAACGAAGAGCTGAAGGCCAAGCTCGCAGCGTACGAGTCCGGTGAGTCTGCTCCCGCCGAGGTCGTCGAGGCGGCCGTCGTCGAGGAGGCCGCCCCGGCCGTCGTCGAGTCCGTCCCCGCCCCCGCTGTCGAGGCTCCCGCCGCCGGCGGCGTGGCCGCGTCCGCCGGCATCATCGAGCTGGCACAGCGTCTGCACGACGAGCACGTGGCCGAAGGACAGGCGCAGCGCGACAAGCTCATCTCCGAGGCACAGGCCAAGGCCGCCTCGATCCTCGCCGAGGCCGAGGCCAAGGGACGCGACGAGATGGCTCGTCTCGAGAGCGAGCGCGTGACGCTCGAGGGACGCATCAGCGAGCTCCGCCAGTTCGAGCGCGACTACCGTTCGCAGCTGCGTGGGTTCATCGAGGAGAAGCTCCGCGACCTCGACGTCGCGGGCGCGACCTCGGGTGCCTCCTCGGTTTCGGCTTCCTGAGCCCGGTGGCGGACCACACCCCAGAGCGCAGTGCTCCCCGTCGGAGCCTGAACAGGGCAGCGGCCGGTGCCATCGTCGCGATTCTCGCGGCGCTGGTGCTGGCCGCTGACCAGTTCGCCAAGTATCTTGCCCTCACCACCCTGCCGTTCCAGCAGCCCGTGCAGGTCTGGGGCGACGCGCTCCAGTTCTATCTGACACGCAACCCCGGCGCCGCGGTCTCCCTCCTCGAAGGGCAGACGTGGATCTTCACGATAGGGGTGACGGTCGCCGCGGTCGGACTCTAGAGGATCCCCGGTACCGAGCT
>NZ_BADB01000303.1:0-1422 GCF_000333415.1 Microbacterium sp. B24
CCTCCCCGACGACATCCGTGCGCAGGTCACCGCGATCTCGGCGACCTCTGCGAACGATGTCACCCTGACCCTCGGCTCCGGGGGGACCGCGGTGGTCTGGGGCAATGCCGACGATTCCGCGCTGAAGGCCAAGAACCTCGCGGCGATCATGGCGGCGCGCCCCGGAGCCCGCAGCTACGACGTGTCGTCGCCGAGCGCGATCGTCGTCCGGTAGCGCTCGACACGGGTTTTCTGCGCGACACGCCCCGAGCCTCTCGGTCGGCGGGAGGGCTGCCGCATACCTTCAATCAAGGAATTGCATACTGAGCAATTCTTTAAACCTCAACTAGAGGTTCAAGGTTTAGCAGTCAGGGTTCGGGACACAATGGAGGCCGGCATGAGCCAGAACCAGAACTACCTCGCGGTGATCAAAGTCGTGGGTGTGGGTGGCGGCGGCGTGAACGCCGTCAATCGGATGATCGAGCTCGGGCTGCGGGGTGTCGAGTTCATCGCGGTGAACACCGACGCCCAGGCTCTGCTGATGAGCGACGCCGACGTCAAGCTGGACGTGGGCCGCGAGCTGACGCGCGGACTCGGCGCCGGCGCCGATCCCGAGGTGGGCCGTCGGGCTGCCGAGGATCACGCGGAGGAGATCGAGGAGGCCCTTGCGGGCGCCGACATGGTCTTCGTCACCGCGGGAGAGGGCGGTGGCACGGGTACCGGAGGCGCCCCCGTCGTCGCGCGCATCGCGAAGTCGATCGGCGCGCTGACCATCGGTGTCGTCACCAAGCCGTTCAGCTTCGAGGGACGCCGTCGGCAGAGTCAGGCCGAGGCGGGTGTCGCGAAGCTCAAGGAAGAGGTCGACACTCTCATCGTCGTGCCCAACGATCGACTGCTCGAGATCAGCGACCGCGGCATTTCGATGATCGAGGCCTTCGCGACCGCCGACCAGGTTCTGCTCGCGGGTGTGCAGGGCATCACCGATCTGATCACCACGCCGGGTCTGATCAACCTCGACTTCGCCGACGTCAAGAGCGTCATGCAGGGCGCCGGCTCCGCCCTCATGGGCATCGGCTCGGCCCGCGGCGCGGACCGCGCTATCAAGGCCGCCGAGCTCGCGGTCGAGTCCCCGCTGCTGGAAGCGTCCATCGAAGGCGCGCACGGCGTCCTGCTGTCGATCCAGGGTGGATCCAACCTGGGAATCTTCGAGATCAATGACGCCGCGCAGCTCGTCAAGGAGGCTGCGCACCCCGAGGCCAACATCATCTTCGGCACCGTCATCGACGACACGCTGGGCGATGAGGTGCGGGTCACGGTGATCGCCCGGGGCTTCAACGGTGGAGAGCCCCAAGCGCGCATCGAGCCCATCACCGCGGCGCGCCCGGCGGCCCCCCTGGTGCCGGCCGTGCCGGCCGAAGAGGCCGCACGAGAGGGTGCGGCGGT
>NZ_BADB01000302.1:0-8569 GCF_000333415.1 Microbacterium sp. B24
GAGCTCGGTCCCGGGGATCCTCTAGAGTCGGGACAGCTCATCGGCGCAGCCCTGGGATCCGCCGTGGCGGGCTTCCTCATCGACAGCAACGGTGCGGCGGGCGCCTACGCTGCCGCGGCCGGCTTCGCGATCGTCGGAGCCCTGGTCGCGATCGTCTTCGTCCGCGGCTTCCCCGACCTGCGCGGACGTGATGCGAGCCCCATCCCCGACACCGAGCCCGTCCCCGTCATCACATGACGTCCTCATCACCCACCGACAGCGCACGACCGTAGGCTGACCGCATGACCGCCGCTGTGACCCTGCCCCGACTGTCGTGGGGCGACGTGCGCGCTCCGCGTCGCGCGCTGCTCGTGCACGGACTCGGCTCCACGGGTGCCTTGATGTGGCGCTACGGCGTGACCCTCGCGGATGCCGGGTGGCACGCGACCGCGGTCGACCTGCGCGGCCACGGCACCGCACCGCGGACGCTGGACTACCGCATCGACGCCTACGCGGCCGACGTCGCGCAGACGCGCCCCGACGACGGCGCACCGTGGGACCTGGTCATCGGGCACTCCCTCGGCGGCGCCGCCGTCACCGTCGCGAGCGCGGGCGACCCCGGCTGGACGCGCCGGCTGGTGCTCGTCGATCCCGCCATCCACCTCGCGGACCGCGATCGCGAGAACGTCCGCGTCGGGCAGGAGCAGTCCTTCGCCGACCCCTCCGTCGAGGCGGTGCGGGCGGAGCATCCCACCTGGCATCCGCTCGACATCGAGCTGAAGGCCCGGGCCGCGCAGCAGGCGAGCCGGTGGGCGGTCGAGCAGACGAGTCTGCAGAACACGCCGTGGGACGTGCGGGCGGCCGCCGCGCGGCTCGCGGTGCCGACGCACGTGATCGCGGCGGACCCGGAGGTGTTCTCGATCTTCCAGGGCGAGCTGGCCGCCGCGGTGCTGCGCCATCCGCTCCTGACGATGTCGGTGGTGACCGGGGCGGGACATTCGCCGCACCGCGACCTTCCGGAGGAGACGATGCGTCACCTCCGCGACGCGATCGGCTGACGCCCCCGCATCGGCACCGCGCCGTCGTCAGGAGATGCGGCGCAGGATGTGCAGAAGAGCGAGGGCGTACGCGTCTTCCGGCTGGGGGTGCTCGAAGGCCCGCCGCTCGCCCGCGAACTCGATCTCGACGCGGTGCGTGTCGGCGAGCCGTTCCAGCCGGCGAAAGGCTCCCCTCAGCAGCTCGCGCAGCTGATCTTCGCGCGGCAGCCACAGCGCATCGGCCTGGGCGACCGAGTCCAGCGCCCACTCGGTCGTGCCGTTGAAGGCGAGGATCGCCCCCGTCGCGTACTCCCGAGGCTCGATCGTCATCTCACTGACCGTGAAGACGTCGGCTTCGAACTCCGGCTCGTCGAGCTGGAACCGGTCGCCGGATGCCGGGCGCCACACGAGACCCGCCTCGCGCAGCGCGACGGCCAACTCGGTCGAGATCATGCTCCTATCCTGCCGCGCCGGCGGTGCCGCGGGACCCGACGGCGACCCTGGGTCCGGTCACGAGGGGCAGGATGGAGGGGTGACCGATTTCGATGCGACCGCGTACCTGCCGGACGACCTGCTCGAGCGCATCCGCTCGCGCGCCGCCGCCGTGGATGCCGAGAACCGCTTTCCCACCGAGGATCTCGCGGAGCTGACGGCAGCCGGATACCTGTCGATCCTCGTGCCCACCGCGTTGGGCGGCGCAGGCCTCGGGCTGGCGGAGGCCGCGGTGCTGCAGCAGCGGCTCGCGAGCGCGGCCCCCGCGACGGCACTCGCGATCAACATGCACCTCGTGTGGACGGGGGTGGCGAAGGTGATGTCCGACCGCGGCATCGACGACCTGCAGTTCGTGCAGACCGGTGCGGCCTCCGGCGAGGTCTTCGCCTTCGGCATCAGCGAGGCGGGCAACGATCTGGTCCTGTTCGGCAGCGACACGCAGGCCGTCCCCTCCGCCGATGGCTCCTACACCTTCACGGGGACCAAGATCTTCACCTCGCTCGGGCCGGTGTGGACGCAGCTGGGGCTGCACGGACTCGACACCACCGACCCGACCGACCCGAAGATGGTCTACGCGTTCGTGCGGCGTACCGACGCCGTCGACACCCGTGACGACTGGGACACGGTCGGCATGCGCGGCACGCAATCGCGCACGACCGTGCTGAATCGGGCCGTGGCCCCTGCCGATCGTGTCGTGCGCCGGGTTGCACCCGGGCCCAACCCCGACCCGATCGTCTTCGGCATCTTCAGCGTCTTCGAAGTGCTCCTGGCCTCCGTCTACACCGGGGTCGCACGCCGCGCGCTCGACCTGGCCGTCGCGGCGGCGAAGACGAGAACGTCGAAGAAGACCGGGCGCCCCTACAGCGACGACGCCGACATCCGCTGGCGCATCGCGGAGATGGCCCTCGCCTACGACGGCCTGCGCCCCCAGGTCGCGGCGATCGCGCGCGACGTGGACGCCCTCGTCGATCACGGCGGCCTGTGGTTTCCCACGCTGTCGGGCCTGAAGCACCGCGCCGTCGTCGCGGCCAAGCAGATCGTCGACGAGGCGATGCTCGTCGCCGGCGGCTCGTCGTACTTCACCCGCAACGAGCTCAGCCGCCTCTACCGCGACGTGCTGGCCGGCATGTTCCACCCCTCCGACCCCGAGTCCGCGCACGCGACCGTCGCCGCCGCGTGGCTCGGCCCGGTCGGCGGCTGACGCACCGGCGGCATCCACCCCCGCATCCATCCCCGCATCCATCCCCGGCAACCGCCCCGTTCAGAACCGAACGGCAGGGGATGCCGCGCGACACGCCGCCCGGATCCCGCCGCACCCGGCGTGTCGCGGCGACGGCCTTGCGATTCGGTCGACCGGAGGAACGCCGCCGTCAGCGCGTCTCGAGGTCGTACGCCTTGAGGAGTTCGGCGACGGCGAGCTCGCGCTGATCGCCGCCCTCGGCGAACATGTGCGCGACGTGGGTGCGCAGATGGTTCTCAATCAGCAGCTTGTCCAGTGACGCGAGGGCCCGCTGGATCGCTCGCGACTGGGCGATGATGTCCATGCAGTAGTCCTCGTTCTCGATCATCTTGGCGAGCCCGCGCACCTGACCCTCGAGGATGCGGGTGCGGTGCAGGGCGCGCTTCTGGATGTCTTCGATCACGCGGCCAGGATACGCCGCGTGCGAGACTACGGGCATGGCGCGCACCCCCACCGAACTGCTCAGCCCCGCCGACCAGGAACGTCGCCGCGCGCTGCGGGTGATGAAGGGCGTCGCTCTCGGCGCGCTGATCCTGATGGCGGTCGTGTTCGTCGTGGCCTTCGTCCTGCAGGACCGCTTCCCGTGGCTGCAGTACGTCCGCGCCGCCGCAGAGGGCGGCATGGTCGGCGCGCTGGCCGACTGGTTCGCGGTGACCGCGCTGTTTCGCCATCCCCTCGGCATTCCCATCCCGCACACCGCGATCATCCCGCGCCGCAAGGACGAGATCGGGCGCACCCTGGGCGAGTTCGTCGAGACGAACTTCCTCGAGGCGGGCGTCGTCCGCGCGAAGCTGGAGTCGACGCCCATCGCTCGCACGGCCGGTGGGTGGCTGCGCGATCCCGCCCACGCGGAGACCGTCGCCGCAGAGGCCTCGGCGGTGGCGTCCGGCATCCTGCGCGCCCTCAGCGACGACGAGGTGCAGGATCTGATCAGCGACCTCGCACGCGAGCACCTGCTCAGCCCGCAGTGGGGACCGACCGTGGGCGCGTGGCTCTCTCGCGTCGTGGAGGCCGACGCGCACCGCGGCGCGGTCGACCTGGGGGTGGACAGCATCGCGACATGGCTGCGCGCCAACCATGCCGCCTTCAGCGGTCTGGTCTCTCGCCGACTCCCCTCCTGGGTGCCGTCGGTCGCGATGCGCCTCGTCGATGACACCGTCTACAACGAGGCCGTGAAGTTCGTCGCCGCGATCCAGGACGACCCCGACCACCCCGCACGCCGCGCCGTCGACGGCTACCTCGCGCGGCTCGCCGAGAACCTGCAGAGCGATCCCACGACCATCGCGCGTCTCGAAGAGGCCAAGACGGCCGTCTTCGACAGCCCGCGCGTGCGCGAGCTGGCCGCCGAGGCCTGGAACACGGCTAAGACGGGTCTGCTGACGGCCCTGGCCGATCCCTCCAGCGGGCTGCGTCGACGCATCAGCGCGGCGCTGGTCGAGATCGGCGAGCGTCTGTCGACGGATGCCGCGCTCCAGCACCGTGTGGATGACCGCATCGCGGGGGCCGCGGTCTTCGTCGTGGATCGCTACCGCCACGACATCGCCTCGATCATCACCGACACGGTGGAGAAGTGGGATCCGGCGGAGACGACCGAGAAGATCGAGCTGATGGTCGGCCGCGATCTGCAGTACATCCGTCTCAACGGCACCGTCGTCGGCGCTCTGGCCGGACTGGTCATCTTCGCCGTCGCGCACGCCCTTCTCGGGTGAGTGGGCGTGCGCGGCGGAAGGGTTATGGACGGCCGATGAACGAAGGCGCGCCCCTGGCTGGCCGCGACCGGGCGCAGTAGCCTGACGGCATGGGCGAACCGGCGGACGAGCTGCTGTTCACCTACGGCACGCTTCAGTACGCCGAGGTGCAGCTGGACACCTTCGGCCGTCTCATCGCGGGCGAGCCCGATGTGCTGCCCGGCTACACGATCGACTACGCCGAGATCGAGGACCAGCGGGTCGTCGACCTGTCGGGCCTGTCGGTGCATCCCGTGCTGCGTGAGACCGGCAGTCCGCTCGACAAGGTGGTCGGCCGCGTCCTGCACCTCACCGCCGACGAGGTGGATGCCGCCGATGAGTACGAGGTGTCGCTGTACCGCCGGGTGCGGGTGACGCTGGGAAGCGGGCGGATCGCCTGGGTGTACGTCGGCTGATGACCAACGCCCTGTCCCACGACCCGCTCTGGCCACGCGCCGGCGACTGGCCCGCGCTCGACGCGGCCTCGGCGGCCGATCGCCTCGACGCGGCGCTGCTGGGAGTGCCGGCGTTTCGCACGTCGCTCTCGCCGACCGGCGCCGATGCGACCCCCACCGCGGTCCGTGAGGCGCTGCGCCGATACAGCCCGACCCTCATGGGGACGCCGCCCGTCGATCTCGCCGCCGCGCTGCGGCTGGCCGACGCGGGAGACGTCGCTGATCCCGACGGCGCCGACGGCGAGACGCGGGTGCGCACCCGCACCGCCGAGCTGACGGCGCGCGCCGCACTGGTGATCGCGCTCGGCGGCGACAATTCCGTCACGTACGCGACGGCCCAGGGCGCCGGTGCCGCCGGTCTCATCACCCTCGACGCGCACTTCGATCTGCGCGACGGCGTCTCCAACGGCTCGCCCGTGCGTCGCCTCGTCGACGACGGGCTCGACCCGACGCGCATCGTGCAGATCGGCATCGCCGACTTCGCCAACTCGGCGGCGTACGCCCAGCGCGCCGCCGACCTCGGCATCCGGGTCATCACGCTCGACGAGCTTCGTCGACGCGGTGCACACGACGTGATCGCCGAGGCGCACGAGGTGGCGGGGCGCGGTGGCGGCGGCATCCACCTCGACATCGACGTGGACGTCTGCGACCGCGCGGTCGCTCCCGGCTGCCCGGCGTCGGTGCCCGGCGGGCTGCAGGCGTCGGAGCTGCGAACTCTCGTGCGCGGCTTGTCCGCCGACCCCGGCGTGCGCAGCGCGGATATCGTCGAAGTGGATGCCGCGGCCGACGCGGCCGACGGGCGCACCGTGCGCCTGGCCGCCCTGTGCGTGCTGGAACTGCTCACCGGCCTGTACCGACGAAAGGTCACCGTATGACGACGCTCGTGCTCGTCCGCCACGCGAAGAGCGACTGGGGCGATCCCGGTCTCGACGATCACGACCGTCCGCTCAACGAACGCGGTCTGCGCGATGCGCCGCTGCTGGCGAAGCGGGTCGCCAGCTCCGGTCTGCAGCTGGATGCCGTCCTCTCCTCGAGCGCGCTGCGCGCCCGCACCACGGCATCGTTCTTCGCCTCGGCATTCGGGCTGGAACCCGAGCTCGACCCGGATCTCTACGGTGCGCCCGCGGACACCCTGCTGGCCGCTGCGGTGGCGCGCGCCGTGCCCGCGGTGATGGTCGTCGCGCACGATCCGGGCATGACGACGCTGGCGGAGCGCCTGTCGGGAGGCGGCATCGGGCACATGCCCACCTGCGCGGTCGCGACGTTCGTGTGGGCGAGTTCCGACTGGGACGTCGCGACGGCCGTCGACCCCGACGAGTGGGCCTTCGATCGCCCCTGACGCCGTGTGGCGCGGGGCATTTCGACGCGCGGCGACGCCGCTCGCTCAACGACCGGGGCGGGAGCGGACAGGGCGAGGCCCGGACGTTGAGCGAGGCGGGCAGCGCCGAGTCGAAACGCCTACGCGATCAGCTCCCCACCGCGGTAGACGGCGTGCACCAGGGGAACCCCGGGTCGATAGGCCAGATGCGTGCGCGAGGGCGCGTCGAGCAGCACCAGATCTGCGCGGGCGCCGAGCGCGAAGGAGCCGACGTCGGTGCGGCCGAGAGCTCGCGCGCCGCCGGCGGTGGCTGCCCAGACCGCCTCGGCGACCGTCATCCCCATCTCGCGCACCGCGAGCGCGACCATGAGTGGCTGGGAACTGGTGAAGCTGGTGCCCGGGTTGCAGTCGCTCGCGAGGGCGACGCTCACACCGGCGTCGATCAGCCGCCGCGCGTCGGGATACGGCTGCCGGGTCGAGAACTCCACACCGGGCAGCAGTGTGACCACCACGTCGCTCGCTGCCAGCAGGCGCACGTCCTCGGCATCGAGATAGGTGCAGTGATCGATCGAGATCACGTCGAGCTCCGTCGCGAGACGCACGCCACCGCCGTGACCCAGCTGGTTGGCGTGCAGCCGCGGGAGAAGTCCCGCGGCGATGCCGGCGCGCAGGATGCGGCGACTCTCGGCGAGCGTGAACGCCCCCCGCTCGCAGAAGACGTCGATCCACCGGGTGAAGGGCAGCACGGCCTCCAGCATCGGACCGCAGACGAGGTCGACGTACGCGTCGCGGTCGCCGACGAACTCGTCGGGCACGACGTGAGCACCGAGGAAGGTCACCTCGTCGGTCACCTCTCGCGCGAGGCGCGCCAGCCGGGCCTCGCCGTCGACGGTGAGGTCGTAGCCGGTCTTCACCTCGAAGGTGGTGGTGCCCTGTCGGTGCATCTCCTCGACGAGTGCGGCGAGCCGTGCCCGCAGCTCGTCGTCGGATGCCGCGCGCGACGCCGCCACGGTGCGGCGTATGCCGCCGGCGACATACGGCTGGCCGGCCATGCGGGCATCGAACTCGTCGGCGCGATCCCCGGCGAAGACGAGGTGCGTGTGGCTGTCGACGAAGCCCGGAATGATCGCGCGCCCCTCGGCATCCACCACCGTCGAGACGACGGGCGGCTTCTCGCCAGCGCGGCCGGCCCAGGCGATGCGACCGTCGACGATCGCCACGGCGGCGCCGCGGATGAGGCCCGTCGGGTCGGCGGGGTCGTCCCCCAGACCCTCGACGTTCGTCGTGAGCTCACCGACGTTCGTCAGCAGCAGCGTGCTCACGGCGCGTCGTCCCGCAGCATCGGAACGACCAGTCCCCGCTCACGCGCGACCTCGCGGGCCCGCTCGTACCCGGCATCCACGTGGCGCATCACGCCCGTGCCGGGATCGTTCGTCAGCACCCGTTCGAGCTTCTCGGCGGCGAGCGCCGTACCGTCGGCGACGGTCACCTGGCCGGCGTGGATCGAGCGGCCGATGCCGACCCCGCCGCCGTGGTGGATCGATACCCAGGACGCACCCGACGCCGTGTTCAACAGGGCGTTGAGCAACGGCCAGTCGGCGATCGCATCGGAGCCGTCGGCCATCGCCTCGGTCTCGCGGTACGGGGAGGCGACCGATCCCGCGTCGAGGTGATCACGACCGATGACGATCGGGCCGGCCAGCTCGCCCGAGGCGACCATCTCGTTGAACTTCAGACCCGCCAGGTGGCGTTCTTTGTAGCCGAGCCAGCAGATGCGCGCGGGGAGCCCCTCGAAACGGACGGTGTCGCCCGCTCGGTCCAGCCATCGCCGCAGCGCGGCGTCATCGGGGAACAGCTCCGCGACCGCGCGGTCGGTCTTGGCGATGTCGTCCGGATCGCCCGACAGCGCCACCCACCGGAACGGGCCGCGCCCCTCGGCGAACAGCGGCCGGATGTAGGCGGGGACGAACCCCGGAAACGCGAACGCCCGGTCGTAGCCGCCGAGCTCGGCCTCACGGCGGATCGAGTTGCCGTAGTCGAACACGGCGGCCCCGGCATCCTGGAATCCGACCATCGCCGCGACGTGCGCCGCCATGGAGGCCCGAGCACGGGCGGTGAAGTCCTCGGGGTCGGATGCCGCAGCATCCTTCCAGGCCGCCACGCTCAGACCGATCGGAAGGTAGGCGAGGGGGTCGTGGGCGCTGGTCTGGTCGGTGACGATGTCGATCGGGGCGGCGCCGGCGTGCCGGCGGCGCAGCAGTTCGGGGAAGACCTCGGCCGCGTTGCCGACGAGACCGACCGACAGCGCTCTCCGGCCGGCG
>NZ_BADB01000301.1:0-7923 GCF_000333415.1 Microbacterium sp. B24
CAGGAGCAGTGGACGCACGGCTCGTCTCGAGCCTGTCATAGAGGCCGGTGATGGCCTTCTTAACACCGGCGTAGTCGGCGATCATCTGTCCACCCACGATCAGGGCTTCGTGCAGCGCGATCATCATCACGGCGAATACCGAGGGGAACGCATTCGTGTTGCCCTTGGCAAAGATGATGCTGCGTAGCTTCTTGTCGCCCCCTGCCTCGCAGATCTTCCTGATCTCGTCGATGCAGTACGCGAACTCACTCTTGAACTTCGCGACGCCGTGCGTGTCAAGAGCGGCCGAGATTCGGAGGTTCTCGACGGACCCCGCTTCATAGATAGCGTCGAGCGCTTCCTTCGATCGCTCAAGCAGTGAACCGCCTATGATCGACGCCGCGACGTCAGCGATGCACTGCTCATCCATACTATCGCGGAGATCAGTGGACCTCAGAATGCCCTGCTGCACCCAGAACACGTCGGCCGCGACCACGTCGTATCCATGCCGAGTCATGGGCAGATCGACGCTGATTGACGGCATGTCGCCAAGATCGAGCACGTCGCTCGACACATCTCCGCGAACGTCGCACGCAAGCTCCCTGACCATACCAGCGAACTTGTCTTGCACACCCGCCTGCCGGCGCTCCTGGTCACTGAGACGATGCCCGTATGTATTGATGCGGGCGAACACGTCGTCGATCTCAGATTCACTAGCGCCACGCATCACCGACACCGGCATGTTGTAGTCAAGGATGGCACTGACCTCCCGGGGTGTCAGGAGTTCGCCTCCTTCGATCTCGAAGATTCCCTCGTCCGCGCGCGTCTGCGCTGTAGCGAACCTCGATACATCGAATCGCCGGCCATCTCCCGTCTCGAACTCGGTCTCCATGAAGGACATGAGCGCGTGGAGTCGTTGCAGCCCATCGATGATCTCGTACCCGTCATCACCCTTCTCTGCCAGCAAGATGGCGGGGACTGGGTACTGTTTGAGCACCGATTCGATCAGTTTCTGCTTCTCCTCAAGCGTCCAGACCAACTTCCTCTGGTAGCGCCTGTTAACCGACAGCTTGCCTTCGGCAAACCAGGAGTAGAGGGACTGAAGCGAGCGCGATTGAGAGTCGAGTTCGGACACACCGGAAGCATCCCACAGGAGAGCCATAGCTATTCATATGCGCGCGCGTGTCGGTCGCCAGCGACGGCATCGGCGTCTGTACGTACTCCCAGGAGGCTGAGGGGATCCGGGCTTTCAAACCTCTGACGAACCGTTGTCGCCCTGCCAGCGAGCCGGCTGCCGTGGACACATTTTGGACACAATCGCCCCATTTGCACCCTGATCTGGCCTGATCGAACGGTATCCAGGTTCGCGAAATAATGCGCTTACCAGGCGATTTGTTCCTCAGACAGGGGGTTCAAGTCCCACCTTCCGCACAAAACGAATCAGCGCGCGGCGCCTGGATTGATCAGCCGATTCACCGCAATCACTCGGGAACCGCCCCGGTAGACTGACCGCGATCGCTTCTCTGAGCGACTGTCCACCGCCGATCTACCGACGGGAACTTCGTGCACGCTCTCGCCCTCATCCCTTGGCTCGACCCTGCGGCCATCATCCAGAGCGCCGGCCCGTGGGCCCTGCTGGTGGTGTGCTTTATCGTCTTCGCCGAGACCGGCCTGCTGGTCGGCTTCCTCCTTCCGGGCGACACGCTCCTCGTGATCTCGGGCCTGCTGTCGCACTCGACGGCGACCACGCCGCACGGCATCTTCGGCATCAGCGTGTGGTGGGTGGCGCTGCTCATCGGCCTCGCGGCGTTCATCGGCGGCGAGGTCGGGTATTTCATCGGGCACAAGGGCGGACCCGCCGTCTTCGAGCGCAAGGAATCCGGCTTGTTCAGCCGCAAGAACGTGGAGCGCACCAACGCGTTCTTCGAGCGGTACGGCGGCCTCACGGTCATCCTCGCCCGCTTCGTGCCGATCGTCCGCACCTTCGCCCCGGTGGCCGCCGGTGTCGGTCACATGCCGTGGCGCAAGTACTCGCTGTACAACCTGATCGGCGCCATCCTCTGGGGCTTCGGCCTGACGATGTTCGGGTACCTGATCGGCTTCATCCCCGCCGGTGGCCACCTTCGTCGAGCACTACATCGACCTCATCCTGCTCGCGGCTGTCGGCGGCACCGCACTGGTGACCGTCTGGCACTACTTCTCCGAGCGCCCGCAGGTGAAAGCACGAGCAGCAGTCCGGCACGCCGCCCGAGACGGTCGAGCCCCTCGAAGACGGCACGCCCGCGGCCTGACTCAGGATGCTTTGGTGGCCTTGCCCTTCTCGGGCGAGGCCACCTTCTCTTTCTCGGCCCGCGCCGCGCGGCTGCGCTCCACGCTGGCCTTCAGCGCCGCCATCAGGTCGATGACCTCGCCGCCGGCATCCTTCTCACCCTTCTCGCCGAAGGTCTCGGACGTGTCGAGGGCATCGCCCTTCTCCAGCTTGGCGTCGATGAGGGTGCGCAGCTCCTGCTGGTATTCGTCGACGAACTGGTCGGGATCGAAGTCGGCCGAGAAGCTCTCCACGAGGGATGCCGACAGCTCCAGTTCCTTGTCGGAGATCTTCACCGGCTCGTCGAGAGCGGCAAAGGTCGCCTCGCGTACTTCGTCGGCCCACAGCAGCGTCTGGAGGACGAGCACATCGCCGCGCACGCGCAGGGCGGCCAGTCTCGTCTTCTGCCGCAGTGAGAAACGCACGACGGCCGTCCGATCGGTGCGTTCCAGGGTCTTGCGCAGCAGCACATAGGCCTTGGGCGACGACGAGTCGGGCTCGAGATAGTACGGCCGGTCGAGCGTCAGCAGATCGATCTGGTCGCTGGGGACGAACTCGACCACCTCGATCTCGCGGCTGCGCTCTGACGGCAGTGCGGCGAGGTCCTCCGCCGTGAGCACCACGGTGCGCTCGCCGTCGTCGTATGCCTTGTCGATGTCGGCGTAAGGCACGACCTCGCCGTCGAGCTCGCAGATGCGCTGATACCGGATGCGCCCGCCGTCGGCCGCGTGCACCTGGTGCAGCGGCACGTCGTGGTCCTCGATCGCCGAGTACACCTTCACCGGGACGTTGACGAGGCCGAACGTCAACGCGCCCTTCCAGATCGCTCTCATGGGGCCATCCAACCGGCTCGCGGCGGCCGACGCCAGGGGCTGGACGCTAGCCTGGCGCCATGGCACAGTCAGCGCAGGTGGTCGACGTCGGTGGGCGTCGCCTGCGTCTGAGCAACCTCGACAAAGTGCTCTATCCCGACACGGGCACCACGAAGGCCGAGGTGATCGACTACTACTCGCGCATCGCTCCCGTGATGCTGCCGCACCTTGCCGGCAGGCCGGTCACGAGGCTGCGCTGGCCGGAAGGCACCGGCGAGGCGCCCTTCTTCGCGAAAGACCTCGAAGCCGGCGCGCCCGATTGGATGCCGCGACACCCGATCGACCATTCCGGCGGAGCGAAGGACTACCCGCTGGTCGCCGACGTCGCCGGACTCGTCTACCTCGCGCAGGTCGCGAGCCTCGAACTCCACACGCCGCAGTGGCGCTTCGACCACGGCGGGCGCGGATACCCCGACCGCCTCGTGCTCGACCTCGACCCGGGCCCCGGCGTCGGGCTCGCCGAATGCGCGGAGGTGGCACGACGGGCCCGCGGCATCCTGTCGGACATGGGCATGGAGCCGTCGCCGGTGACGAGCGGATCCAAGGGTATTCACCTGTATGCCTCGCTGGACACGACTCGATCCAGCGACGAGATCTCGGTGTTCGCCCGCGAACTGGCACGCGCCCTGGAAGCGGACGATCCCGATCTCGTCGTGAGCGCGATGAGTAAGGCCGCCCGTCCCGGCAAGGTGTTCGTCGACTGGTCGCAGAACAACGCGGCGAAGACCACCATCGCCCCGTATTCGCTCCGCGGGCGCGCCCGACCGACCGTCGCGGCTCCGCGCACCTGGGCCGAGCTCGACGACCCCGAGTTGCGCCACCTGCTGATCGACGAGGTGCTCACCCGCGCCGCCGCCGACGGCGACCTGCTCGCCCCCCTCGCCCCCGCCGCCCCCGATCCGCTCGCCGCGTACGTGGCCAAGCGCACCCCCTCCGCCACGCCCGAGCCCTTCCCGCCGAGCCGCCATTCTTCCGCCGAGCCGCCACGTTCTGACGCGCCGAATCATGGCGGCTCGACGCAAACATGGCGGTTCGTGATTCAGGAGCACCACGCGTCGCGGCTGCATTGGGACCTCAGGCTCGAGCGCGACGGCGTGCTCGTGAGCTGGGCGGCGCCTCGCGGCATCCCCGATTCTCCCGACCGCAACCACCTGGCGGTGATGACCGAACCGCACCCGATCGAGTACCTGACGTTCGCCGGCGAGATTCCCGCCGGCGAGTACGGGGCGGGTGCCATGACCGTGTGGGATTCCGGCACCTTCACCGTGGAGAAGTGGCGGGATGACGAGGTCATCGCAACCCTCACGGGCCGTCCCGGCGGACCGCTCGGACGCGTGCGCCTCGCCCTGATCCGCACGTCGGGCGCCGGCGAGAAGTCGCAGTGGCTGCTGCACCGCACGAAGCCGGCGGGGAAGGATGCGGCGACGTCCGCCGTGGCCGCTGCCGGCGCCGGTCACCGCATGCCGTCTCGCTCGTCTAGCGACAGCGCGGCGCCGATGCTCGCCGTGTCGTCGACACCCGCGCTGGCCACCTCCGCGGCCCGACGCTGGGGCGGCCTCCCGTGGGTCGAGTTCAAGTGGGACGGCATCCGGGCCGTCGCATCATGGGATGGCGACCGGATGCGGCTGCGTGCACGCAGCGGCGTCGACATCACGGAGCGCTATCCCGAGCTCACCGCCGCAGACCTCGGGCTCGGCGCGCTGCCCGCCGTGTTCGACGGCGAGATCGTCGCGCTCGATGCCGCCGGGCACCCGAGCTTCACGCGACTGCAGTCGCGGATGCATCTCACGGGCGCCCGCGGCATCGCCCGCGAAGCCACCGCCACACCCGTGCACTACTTCGTCTTCGACCTGCTGTGCATCGGCGACGACGACATCGCAGAGCGACCCCTCCGCGAAAGACGAGAACTGCTCGAGTCGGTGACGGCAGACGCCGCATCACCGCTCGTCGTGCCGCCCGTCACCGATGACATCGCCGACGCGTTGACGGCTGCCGCCGACCTGCGGTTGGAAGGTGTCGTCGTGAAGGATCCGCAGTCGCCATATCGACGCGGCATCCGCTCCGAACGATGGCTCAAGGTCAAGCTGACGGCGACGCAGGAGGTCGTGATCGGCGGCATCCGCCCCGGAAAGGGCGAACGACGCGGCGGCATCGGATCGTTGCTGCTCGGCATCCCGGATGCCGGGGGCCTGCGCTATGTCGGCCGCGTGGGCTCGGGGTTCACCGACCGCGAGCTCGCCCGACTCGAGGAGCGGATGCGGCCGTTGCGCGCCGACACCAACCCGTTCGTCGGCGTGCCCGCCGCAGACGCCTCCGACGCCCTCTGGCTGCGCCCGGAACTCGTCGGCGAGGTCCAGTACGCCGAGTTCACGCCCAACGGCACGCTCCGTCACGCACGGTGGCGAGGACTCCGCGCCGACAAGCAGCCGATGGACGTTCGCCGCGAGGAGTAGCCCTCACGCCGGCGCACTGGTCGGCGCAGGCGGGTCCGCGGCGAAGACAGCTACGGCGGTGCCGTCCCACTCAAACTGAAGCACCGTGCCGACGGGGAAGGCTGCCGTCAGTTCTTCCGAGCTGCCGCGGTCGACGTGGATGGACACCGCCGGGTGAAAGGGGCTCGCGCTGCACGCGCTATTGCCGATCTGGGAGCCCGCGACGTCCGGCGCGTCTTGGAGCACGGTGACGCACTCCCCCTCGAAACCGCGGTTCTCGCCGGAGGACACGACGATGAGCAGACCAGCGAAGCTGTAGGTGGTGCCCCGGTCGCCGTTGCGCGCCCACGGCAGCACCATCGGCACGTCCGCCGTCGGCTGGTCCAGGCTCGCGACCTGACGGGCACCGGTGACCGCCGACACCGGTCGCAGGGACGCCAGTGCGAACACGAGCGCGCCCACGACGATCGCGACGACCACGATCGACGCAGCCCACCCGATGAGCAGCGCACGGCCGATCGGCGGAGGGGTCGGCGACGAGAGATAGTGCTGCCCCGCCCCGTGCGGCTCAGCAACGCCGACAGCGGCCGCGTCCCCGGCGGGCGCAGGCGTCTCCGGCACGGCGCTCTCCGGTCGCGGCACCGGCGGTTCGGCCGGGGCGCTCGGCCTCCGCCATCCGTGCCGACTGCTCGGCGGCAAAACCGCGGTCCTGACGCTGCTCGAGTTCACGCAGCCGCGCGAGCGCCGCGGGGTCGTAGGCGATGTCGGCGTTCGGCCCGTACGCACGTCGGCGCAGCGTCGCGAACTCCTCGCGTGTGGCGGCATCCATGCTCTGCATCGTGACACATCGTCAACGCGGAGCGTGGCCGGCAGCCGTTCCGCGTGTCAGACGTGCGCCTCGTGCTCCCGATGACCGGCGGGCTCGAACTGGAAGGTCGAGTGCTCCACGTCGAAGTGTCGGGACAGGCACCCCTGCAGACGGGACAGCAGCGCTCCCGTTCCCGCCGATCCCCCGGCAAGCAGATCGTCGCTGACGACGACGTGCGCGGTGAAGACCGGAGCGCCGCGGGTGAGCTGCCACACGTGCACGTCGTGCACGTCGACGACGCCGTCCTCGCCGAGGATGTGATCGCGGATCTCCGCGACCTCGGTCCCCCGCGGCGCGCGCTCGCCCAGCACCGAGAACACCTCGCGCAGCAGTCCGATCGCGCGTGGCAGGATCATCACCGCGATGAGCAGCGACGCCAGCGCGTCGGCCGGCATCCATCCCGTCGTCCAGATGACGACGGCGGCGACGATCACCAGCGCCGAGCCGATGAGATCTCCGAGCACCTCGATGTACGCGCCGCGCACGTTGATGCTGCGGCGCTGCGCGGCGCTGAGAAGGTACATCGACACGGCGTTGGCGACGAGGCCGACGGCGGCGACGAGCAGCATCAGCGCTCCGGCCACCTCGACCTCCGACGGAGCGAGCAGTCGCTGCACCGCCTCGACGGCGATCCACACCATCAGCGCGATCAGGATCACCGCGTTGACCAGCGCGCCGAACACCTCCGCGCGCTGGTAGCCGTAGGTGTTGCGGTCGTTCGCAGGACGCGCGGCCACGGTCGAGGCGATCAGTGCGACCACGAGTGCGGACGAGTCCGTGAACATGTGCGCCGCGTCGGCCAGCAACGCGAGCGACCCGGTCAGGAGGGCGCCGATGACCTGCACCAGCGTGACGGTTGCGGTGAGACAGAGCGAGATCGTGAGCAGGCGGCGATTGCTCGCGCCACGGATGCCGGTCGGTGCGTGATCGTGCATAGGAACGAGGCTAGGCCGCGCTCAGCCTTCACGCGGCAGCTTTCGCCTAGTCGGGAATGAAAGCGGTTATCGCTCCAGCGTGCTCAGCAGCGGAGCCAGCGCGACGAAGGCGCGAGCCCGGTGCGACGCGGCGTTCTTCTCCGCCGGCGACAGGTCAGCGGCCGATCGGCCGCCCTGGTCGTCGGGCAGGAAGATCGGGTCGTAGCCGAACCCGCCCGTACCCGACGGAGCGGTCGCGAGTCTTCCCGGCCAGACGCCTTCCACCGTTTCCTCACGGACGACACCGCCTGGCCCCGGAACGACCAGAGCGATGGTCGAGACGAACTGAGCGGTGCGATGCGGGTCGGCGATGTCGGAGAGCTGATCGAGCAACAGTTCCAGGTTGGCCCGCGCGTCCTTACGGTGCCCGGCCCAGTACGCGGAGAACACACCGGGGGCACCGCCGAGCACGTCCACGCACACGCCGGAGTCGTCCGCGAGCGCCGGCAACCCGGTGTGCGCCGCGGCGGCTCGCGCCTTGATGAGGGCG
>NZ_BADB01000300.1:0-4073 GCF_000333415.1 Microbacterium sp. B24
CCGCGGGACCGCANTCGCGCTGGCACCTTCGGGGCGAAGCGCCAGCAGACCCAGAACGATCCAGGGTGCGACCACACCGACGACCGCTGCTCCACGCACCCATGACTGTCGCGCCTCGACTTCGGCGCGGAGGGTGGCGTCGGCCCGCACGGATGCCGAGAGCGCACGAAGCACGGCGGTCAGCTCGGTCCCTCCGACCTGGCGTGCCATGCGGAGCGTCTCGATGATCCGGTCGGCCACCGGATCGGCGAGGGCTGCCTTGAGGCGGAGTGCGCTGGAGTCGAAGTGTCCCGATGCGGCCATGTCGACGCGGAACCGGTCGAACGCGGGTCGCAGCGGAGGGGGTCCGCTCGTGGCGAGAGCGGCCACGGCATCCGGCAGCGACATGCCGGCCCGGGCGGACGAGATCAGGAGGTCGCACACGTCCGACCACAGCGCGCGGCGTGACCGCCGAAGCCGCCGCGCACGCCCGCGGAGCCACGTGAAGGGCGCTGCCGCTCCAGCCGCCGCCGCGACCAGCGCGACGGCGCCGAGTCCGGTCACCAGCCAACTGATGGCGCAGAACAACGCAGACAGAACAGCCGCGATGAGCACAGGGCGCATCGTGGAGGCGTGGGCGAAGCCCGCCTCATCGAGCATGCGCGATACACGACCGTCCCGCTGCGGTGCCTCGCGGCGCTCGTTCGCCGGCCACAGCCAGGGCGACACGACGAGGAGGATGCCGGCAGCGAGCACCGCGCCCCAGACGACCGTCATGAGCGGCCCCGTCGAAAGACGACGCGGGTGTCGATGAGATCGTCGTGAATGCGACCGGTGGTCTCGATGACTTCCTCGACGAATCGCTCACCGCCGGTGCCGCGCCGGCAGTGCACGACAAGATGGACGCCGGTCGCGATAGCGGGTTGGACGAACGCGGCGTCGATGTTGCGGCCCGCAAGCAACGGCAGGGTGGCCAGGCGCGACAGGGCATCGTCGGCGCTGTTCGCGTGGATCGTCGCCGCGCCCGGCACGCCGGTATGCAAAGCGAGGAGGAGATCGAGCGCCTCCGCGTCACGGACCTCCCCGACGATCAGGCGATCGGGGCGCATGCGCAGTGCCTCCTTCACGAGGCGACGCAGGCTCACCGCGCCCGTCCCCTCCAGACTCGGCTGGCGCCCCTGCAGGGCGACGATGTCGGGAGCCGTGACTGCCAGTTCGAAGGTCTCCTCGACCGTGATGATCCGCTGCTCGGGGCGACACCCGCCGATAAGCGCCGCCAGCATCGTCGTCTTGCCCGCATGTGTGGCTCCGGACACCAGGACGTTTCGCCCCTCCACCATGGCGTCGCGCAGCATGTCAGCGACGTGCGCGGGGAGCGATCCTGCGCCGACGAGGTCGTCCAGGCTCCGCCGCGCGGGAAGGAACTTGCGGATGTTGACGGCGAGGTGCGAGCGCGTGATGTCGGGGATGACGACGTGAAGTCGGCTTCCGTCCGGAAGTGACGCGTCGACGAACGGCTGGCTGAGATCTACCCGTCGTCCGGTGGCGTGCAGCATCTTCTCGACGAGATCGCGCACCGCCTCGTCGCTGAGGCGCATCGGGACGCGCTCGCTGCGCCCTGCGCGCGCCGCGAAGACCGCACCGGGACCATTGATCCAGATCTCCTCGACCTCCGGGTCGTCCAGCAGCGGTTGCAACGGTCCGTAGCCCGTCACCCGCGCAAGCACGTCGCGGACGGCGGCGCCCTCGTCGTCGACGAACTCGAGCCCACGGGCGAGGGCATAGTCGTTGTGACGGCGAACCTCCGCTACGGCCGCCTGGTGGGCGCGATCGGGGTGGCGGAGCGGATCGGCTTGTTCCTCACGAAGCCGGTCGCGCACACGTTCCGCGATCGCCTGCGCAACGCTCGCCGACGCCCCCGCCGACACGAGCGGCGCGTCAGGCGTGTACGTGGAGGGGCTCACCTCGGCATCGTGGCATCGTCGGCGCACCGCAGGTGAGAGATATCCACAGCCCGACGCCTGTCCAGCGACAGCTCTCTTCGCGGTGTGGCCCTAGCTCGACCGGGAAGCGCGCATCATCCAGGACCACCACGCCAACGCAGGCATAGCGATGCCGACGGTGACCGCGGGAGCGGCATCCGGAACCGCGATGCTCAGCCCCACGCCCATCACGATCATTCCGAACGTGAGGGCTGTGGCGAAAAAGTGCGGGCCCGGCCGCGCGATGGTGGCGAACCAGCCAAGCCGGCCCTCATGCTCGTCCGGCATCATCATCGATACTCACCTCTCTGCACTGGTCGACACACGACACAGGCGCGCTGCCGTCGACGCGAGAGCCACTGCACGCTCCACTCCGAACCTACCCGTACACATCTCAGTGCTCGATTTTCCACAGCCCAACCACCCATTGTGGTCCGACCACTCTTCGTAGACTGCCGTCGTGCTCACGATTCCCGAGACCCTGCAGGTGCAGGCCGATGCCGCGGTCCACAAGGCCGACGGACTGCGCTCCCCCGGCCGCTTCGCCGTGTCCGGCATGCTCGCCGGCGCCTACATCGGCATCGGCGTCGTGCTGATGGTCGCCACCGCCGGACCGCTCATCGCCGCGGGCGACGGCCTCGCAAAACTTGTCGCCGGCCTCGTGTTCGGCGTCGCCCTGACCCTCGTCGTCTTCGCCGGCGCCGACCTCCTGACCAGCGCGATGATGATCCTCCCCCAGGGCGCCCTGATGGGCGCGGTCGGGTGGTGGCGCGCGATCGGCACCATGGCGGCCACCTTCGTCGCCAACCTCGTCGGCGCTCTCGTCTTCGCCGGACTGATCGTCGCGTCGGGTATCCTGCATTCCAACGCGCCCGCCGGCAAGATGATCGCCGACATGCTCGCCGCGAAGGCCGAGGAGGGCCCGCTGCAGCTGTTCGTCCGCGGCATCCTCTGCAACGTGCTCGTGTGCCTCGCGATCTGGATGTGCGCGCGCGTGCGCTCCGACGTCGCCAAGATTCTGCTGATCTTCGCCGCGATCCTCGCCTTCATCAGCTCGGGCTTCGAGCACGTCGTCGCGAACATGACCACCTACGGCATCGGCCTGTTCAGCGGCGACCCGCACTTCACTTGGGGGCTGTTCGCGAACAACATGCTCTGGGTGGGGCTCGGCAACCTCGTCGGCGGCGGCATCGTCGTCGGACTCGGCTACTGGATCGTCGGCGGGCGCCCCCGCGGTGCGGCGCTCACCGACACCCACGCCCCCGAAACGGCCGACGCCGCCGGATAGACTGACTCCCGCGCGGGAGTGGTGAAATCGGCAGACACGCAGGATTTAGGTTCCTGTGCCTTCGGGCGTGTGGGTTCAAGTCCCACCTTCCGCACGGAGATTAACCCAGGTCAAAAGTGATTTTTTCGCGCTTCGATGCTGTCGTGGACACGCCTTGGACACGCACGGAAGGATAGAGTCAGACTCTCACGCCGAAGGAGTCAACGGGGCAAACCAGGTACCTGGTGAATGCGCCAATTAGAAGCGCGAGGCGATGTCAGCGATGCGTTTGGCCCCTTCGGCCTTCATCGTGGAGTCACCGTTGCGCCAGTAGACGTCTTCGCCATAGAACGACAACCCCCGCTGCCTCGGGATCGAGATGACGAGGACGCCGAGGCCGTAGTAGTCATTGAACGAAAGCGACGAGAGGACATCCGTCTTCAACGGTTCGCTGAGCGGCGACTGAGATATGGCAGTCTTCCAACGCGCCACGTAGTGTTCCGGCGACTCACCGAGCGCGACGGCTTCGCGCAGCACACCAACCACGTCGCGGGCGCTTCCGACTTTGCGCGGCTGAACTCCGTCGAGCGATTGCACCCGGGCGGTGTCCGCCGGCTTGTCCGAAACGCCGATCAGAATGGTTCCCGTTCGGTCCGGACCATTGTTCGCGATCGCGCAAATGGTCTGAAGCACGCGCTCTATGGCGTCATCGTCAACCGCTCGCTGTTCATCAAGCCTCAGCATGCCCTGCTTGAGCTCGTAGTGGGCCAGTTCAACTTGCGACCGTCGGATGGCGTTGTCGATATCTATAGTGTTCTGTTCTCCGTACACGTCCCGCCCTTCGG
>NZ_BADB01000299.1:0-1467 GCF_000333415.1 Microbacterium sp. B24
CAGGCCACTCCGCCGCCTACGGTCTGGTCTCCTACTGGACGGCGTACCTGAAGGCCCACTATCCCGCCGAGTACATGGCGGCGCTGCTCACGAGCGTCGGAGACTCCAAGGACAAGATGGCCGTGTACCTCAACGAGTGTCGGCGAATGGGTATCCGGGTGCTCCCGCCCGATGTCAGCGAGTCGATCCGCTACTTCGCGGCCGTGGGCGAAGATATCCGCTTCGGGCTGGGCGCCGTCCGCAACGTCGGGGCGAACGTCGTCGACGGCATCGTCGAGGCCCGCGGCGACGAGGGATTCTCCAGCTTCCACCACTTCCTCGATACGGTGCCGATGCACGTCGCCAACAAACGCACCGTCGAGTCGCTCATCAAGGCCGGCGCGTTCGACTCTATGGGCGACACTCGGCGGGCCCTCCTGGAGGTGCACGAAGACGCGGTCGAGGCGGCGGTGGACCGCAAGCGCAACGAGGCTCAAGGCGCGATCGGCTTCGATTTCGACTCCCTCTACGACGCGGCCGAGGAAGCGGTGCCTCCGAAGGTGCCGCCCCGGCCGGAGTGGACCAAGAAGGACAAGCTCGCCTTCGAGCGGGAGATGCTCGGGTTGTACGTATCCGATCACCCGCTGGCCGGGCTCGAGATCCCCTTGGCCAAACACGCGTCCACGTCCATCCACGACCTCCTGGCCTCGGATGACGTCAACGACGGCGACATCGTCACGGTGGCCGGCCTCGTCACGAGCGTGCAGCACCGCGTGGCAAAACAGAGCGGCAACCCCTACGGCATGATCACGGTCGAAGACTTCGACGGAGAAGTGACCGTGATGTTCATGGGCAAGACCTACACGGAGTTCCAGTCGATGCTCGTCGCCGACAGCATCCTGGTGGTGCGCGGTCGTGTCTCCCGGCGCGATGACGGGCTGAACCTGCACGGGCAGTCGGCGTTCTCGCCCGACCTCGGTTCGGTCGATGCCACCGGCTCCTTGGTGCTCCTCATGCCCGAGCATCGCGCCACGGAGTCGACGGTCACGCAGTTGGCTCAGGTGTTCTCCCGTCACCCCGGCGACACAGAGGTCACCCTCAAGCTGCATAAGAGCGGCGTCGCGAAGGTGTTCGAAGTGCCGGCCCAGGTGCGTGTCACCGTCGACCTCTACGGCGAGTTGAAAGGCCTGCTCGGTCCGCAGTGTCTGGGCTGAGCCTGTGATCGGCCAGGTAGGATCCCAGTCGAGTTCTGTTCCGGAAGGATGCGTGACGTGACCGACGAGAAGCCCACCCCCGACAGCGCCGATGAGAGCACCGGCGAGGAGCACGACGTCGCCGTTGCCGCAGAGTCATCGAGCGCCTGCTGAACCTTCCGGTGCGCGGTCAACCGCTGTACCGCGCCCTCGTCTATCTGCCCACGATCGTGCCGATCGTGGTCGGCGGGTACCTGTGGCGATGGCTGCTGAACACCCAGTACGGGTTCGTCAA
>NZ_BADB01000298.1:0-83 GCF_000333415.1 Microbacterium sp. B24
CGCTGTGCCGCTGGCGCTGCTGACGCTCGTCGGACGGCGCACCGGAGGCGCGTTCGTGGTCGGGCTCCTCTTCGGCGCGGGGC
>NZ_BADB01000297.1:0-1767 GCF_000333415.1 Microbacterium sp. B24
CGAACCGGGACTGTTCTCGGTCGCCGCCGCCGACCGCGCGTTGCGGGCGATCGAGGAGATCCGCCGTGGCCTGTCTCCCCGACTGCAGCCGCTCGGGATCGTCGTGAATCGCGTGCGCCCGCAGTCGATCGAGCACCAGTTCCGCATCAAGGAGCTGCGCGACATGTTCGGCCCGCTCGTCCTGTCGCCACAGCTTCCCGAGCGCACGTCGCTGCAGCAGGCGCAGGGGGCGGCGAAGCCGCTGCACATCTGGCCGGGCGACTCGGCTCAGGAGCTGGCCGGCGACTTCGACGCACTGCTGGACCGCGTCATGCGCACCGGTCGGATCACCGCGGGCGAGCAGCGGGCCTGACCTTTTCCGTCACACAGCGGTCGGTCGTCGATCGGGCGCCGAAGACGCGAGTCGACAAGCAGCGCGTTGGACTGCGGCGCCGTTGCCTTCTCAGGCGGACTTGACGGCGCGACGAGCGGCGAGTTCGTCGACGGGGTCCGGAGCCTGCGGATCGAAGTCGAGCAAGGTCGATTCGACCTCGTGCAGCACTTTGCCGACGGCGATACCGAACACGCCCTGTCCTCGACTGACGAGGTCGATGACTTCGTCGTTCGAGGTGCAGAGATAGACGGACGCGCCGTCGCTCATCAGCGTGGTGCCGGCGAGATCGCGGATGCCGGCGGCACGAAGCTGCTCGACCGCCGTGCGGATCTGCTGCAGGGAGATGCCGGTATCGAGAAGCCGCTTCACCAGTTTGAGCACGAGGATGTCGCGGAAGCCGTAGAGACGCTGCGATCCCGAACCGCTGGCGCCGCGGACGGTGGGCTGGACGAGTTCGGTACGCGCCCAGTAGTCGAGCTGACGATAGGTGATGCCGGCTGCGCGTGCAGCGACGGCGCCGCGGTACCCGACCTCGTCATCCATCTGCGGCAGACCGTCCGTGAACAGCAGCTCGGTGGCGAAGCGGACCTCATCAGGCGCATCGTGCGCGGTCATGCTCGCCTCCATGTGGACAGTGCGTCGTTTCCTCCACGGTAGATCAGCCGAGTGCCTGCGGCAACGACATCCGCATCCCGACGCTCGGCGTGTCGCGCCGCCGTCACGGCGCGATGCGGTCCAGCGCCGCGTGCGCGAACGACGAGTACGAGGCATTGAGCGCCGACCGTCGTGAAACCGGGGATCTGCGCCGCTCGCGCTACATGTGGTCGGTACTTCCGGAACGCGTCGAACCGGAGGACTAGACCGTTCCTGCTTCCGAGACGCCTCCGCGGAAGTGGGCGATCTTGTCGTCCATGACCGCGATCGCGCGAGACAGCACGCGCCGGCGCTCTTCGAGGGCGGCACGCCGCTCCCGGAGGAAGTCCACGGGGTTCACCGCCCCGCGCGAGCCGTGCAGCAGATCGGCGAACGTGCGCAGGTCGTCGATGCCGAGTCCGGCATCCTTCATGCACGTGACCACGCCGATCCACGCGAGATCGCCGTCGCTGAAGACCCGATGATTGCGATGATCGCGCTCGAGCGGGCCGATGATCCCCTCGTCCTCGTAGTAGCGGAGGGTGTCGGCCGAAAGGCCGCTCGCCGCGACGGCCTCGCCCATCGTGAGCATCGTGGTCATTGCGCATCCCTTCCGTCGAGCACGGCGCGCGCCTCGGCATCCAACGGCAGGGCGAGCGCATCCATCGCCTCATCCAACTGTGCGATGTCAGAGACCCCCACGATGGGCGTGACCGCCGGCGTGCCGCCGATCAGCCACGCGAGCACCACCTGGTTGCGCG
>NZ_BADB01000296.1:0-2159 GCF_000333415.1 Microbacterium sp. B24
AGCTCGGTCCCGGGGATCCTCTAGAGTCGTGCAGGATCTCAACATCATCGACCTGGTGCTCGAGTCGGGCCGCGCGCTCGTGCTGGCCTTCAACAAGTGGGATCGTCTGAATGACGACGACATGGAGAACTCCGACCGGCGCCGGTACCTGGAGCGCGAGATCGAGCAGGACCTCGCGCACGTCGCCTGGGCTCCGCGCGTGAACATCTCCGCGCGCACGGGTCGCCACCTCGACAAGCTCGTCCCGGCGCTGGAGACGGCGCTCGAATCGTGGGATCAGCGCATTCCGACCGGAAAGTTCAACGCGTTCCTCGCCGAGCTCATCGCGGAGCACCCGCATCCGCTGCGTGGCGGCAAGCAGCCCCGCATCCTGTTCGGGACGCAGGCGGGCACCCGCCCGCCCACGTTCGTGCTGTTCACCACCGGGTTCCTCGACCCGGGCTACCGCCGGTTCATCCAGCGGCGCCTGCGCGAGATCTTCGGCTTCGAGGGCACGCCGATCGTCGTCAACATGCGGGTGCGCGAGCGTCGCCAGCGCTGAGCGCGCGTCTTCGCTCCCGCCCCGCCCTCAGCGGATAACCAGCGAGCGGAACCGCTCCACCGGCAGGTCGTCCAAGCGGAGGGGAGCAGCCTCGGCATCCGTCGCGCTGACGCGGGGCAGTGGCTGTCGCGCTCCCGTCTCGCGGAACCGCTGCACGGCCCACGTGTCGACGCCCGCGTCGGCGAGACGGCATCCGAGTTCGCGGAGTCCCGCGTCGTCGATCGCCGCCGGGTGCACGGTGGTGCGTACCTCGTAGTCGAGCGGGTGATCCGATCCGGCGCGCAGCAGCCGGTTGCCGAGCACGAGTTCGAGCGAGCGCCAGGCGTGTCCGCCGCTGGGGGCGCGGCCGGTGACGGTGGCGTAGTCGTCGGGCACGGCTTTGATGTCCAGTCCCACCCAATCGACGTAGGGCAGCGCACGAGCCAGCAGCCCCGGGTAGGCGCCCGCGGTGTGCAGGCCCACCCGGAAACCGAGCGTGCGCACCATCTGCATCGCCGGAACCAGCGCGTGCTGCAGGGTGGGCTCGCCGCCGGAGAAGACGACGCCATCGAGCAGTCCCATCCGTTCGCAGAGCAGGTCGGTGACGTCGGCCCACGTGACGGCGCCCTCCGCCCGCGGATCGATGAGCGCCGGGTTGTGGCAATAGAAGCAGTTCCACGGGCAGCCCTGCAGGAAGACCGTCGCGGTCATCATGTCGGGCCAGTCCACGGTCGAGAACGCCGTGACCCCCGCGATGTTCAGTTCGCAGGCTGCAGCGGTGCGGACCATGTCGCCTCCTCGGCGGGAAGGGCAGCGGAGAAGTACTCCCGCTCCTCAGCTTCGCCCTTCTTCCCGATGTTGAAGCTGGCGATCGGCCGGAAGTAACCCATCACGCGCGTCCACACCTCGCACGCGGCCCCGCAGTCGGGGCACTGCTCGTGGTGGCCGGACCGGTAGCCGTGACGGGGACAGATCGAGAAGGTGGGTGTCACCGTGATGTACGGCAGTCGGAAGCGCGACAGCGACCGGCGGACGAGTTCGCGGCAGGCCTCGGCCGACGGCATCGCTTCTCCCATGTAGAGGTGCAGCACCGTTCCGCCGGTATACTTCGCCTGCAGCGCCTCCTGCATCTGCATGGCCAGGAAGGGGTCGCTCGTGTAGCCGACGGGCAGCTGCGACGAGTTCGTGTAGTAGGGATTGTCGGCGGTGCCCGCATGGCGGATGCCGGGAAGGCGCGCGATGTCTTCCTTCGCGAACCGGTAGGTCGTTCCTTCGGCGGGCGTGGCCTCGAGGTTGAACATGTGCCCGGTCTGCTCCTGGAACTCGACCATGCGCGCGCGGACGTGGTCGAGCAGGCGCGTGGCCAGCCTCATGCCGCGTGCGGTGGTGATGTCGTCGGCATCGCGCGTGACGTTGCGGACGTACTCGTTCAGGCCGTTGACGCCGATCGTGGAGAAGTGGTTGTCGAGCGTGCCGAGGTAGCGCTGCGTGTAGGGGAAGAGGCCGCCGTCGAGGTGGCGGGCGATGACGGCGCGCTTGGCGACGAGGCTGTCGCGGGCGATCTCGAGCAGCTCGTCGAGGCGGTCGATGGCGGCATCCTCGTCGCCGGAGGACTCTAGAGGATCCCCGGGACCGAGCT
>NZ_BADB01000295.1:0-2453 GCF_000333415.1 Microbacterium sp. B24
ATCGCCGCCGACAGGCGCGCCTGCTCGACACGTCCGGGGGCACTTCCCTGGTCGAGCTCACGCTGCACTCCGGACGCAACCGCATCGTCCGGCGCATGATGGCCGCCGTCGGTCACCCCGTGCTCGACCTCGTACGGCGTCAGTTCGGGCCGCTCCACCTGGGAACCCTCCCGGCGGGGCGTGCCCGCGAGTTGACTACAGTGGAACGCGGCGCGCTGCTCACCGTGGCGCGCCAGGCGGCGCCCACGCCGCCCGGGGACAGCTGAGGCGGAGAACAGTGACCGAACAGGCCGTTGCCGATCTGCGCACCCGCGCGGCCCGCACCTCCGGCACGGTCCGGATCGTCGGTGCCGGGCTGCTCGGTGCCAGCATCGGCCATGCGTTGCGCGCGCTCGGCGTCGACGTCGCCCTCGCCGACGCGTCGCCCGCGCAGTTGCGGCTCGCGATCGACTACGGTGCCGGTCGTGCGGCACGTGACGACGACCGCCCGCTGCTGGTCGTCGTCGCCGTTCCGCCGGACGTGACGGCCGACGTCGTCGCCGACGAGCTGGCCGCATTCCCGGATGCCGTCGTGACCGATGTCGCCAGCGTCAAGCTCGACCCTCTGCACGAGCTCCGGGAGCGCGGCGTCGACCTCACGCACTACATCGGCTCGCACCCGATGGCGGGTCGTGAACGCGGCGGGGCCATCTCGGCGCGCGCGGACATCTTCGTGGGCCGTCCGTGGGTCGTCTGCCGCGATGCCGAGACTCCGACATCCGATCTGGCCCTCGTCGAGGGACTCGCCCTCGACCTCGGCGCGACTCCCATCGAGATGACGCCGGAAGAGCACGACCGCGCCGTCGCGCTCGTGTCGCACGTGCCGCAGCTGGTGGCATCGCTGCTGGCCGGGCGGTTCGTCGACGCCCCCGACGGCTCGCTGCGTCTGGCCGGGCAGGGCGTGCGCGACACCACGCGTATCGCGGCCTCGGCGCCCGAGCTGTGGGTGCAGATCCTGGGCGCCAACTCCGCCCCGGTCGTCGACGTGCTCGACGCACTCTCCGATGACCTGCGCGCCGTGGCCGACGCCCTCCGCGCCCCCGATGCCCCCGGCGCACGTCGCGCCGTCGCCGACACGATCCGTCGCGGCAATGACGGGGTGGAGCGTCTTCCCGGCAAGCACGGGCAGAACCGGCGATACGAGAGTCTCGTCGTCATGGTCGACGACACGCCGGGGCAGCTCGGACGCCTGTTCGGCGAGCTCGGCGAGCTCGGGGTCAACGTCGAAGACCTGCGCCTGGAGCATTCGCCCGGAGCGCAGTTCGGTCTGGCCGAGATCAGTGTCGACCCGACCATCGTCCGTCACGCCGAGGAGGGCCTTCTTGCACGCGGCTGGAAGATCGCGAGCCTGCCCTCATGACCGTCACCATCGCCATCGACGGGCCCGCCGGTTCGGGCAAGTCCAGCGTGTCCAAACAGGTCGCGCGCGCACGCGGCTACGGCTACCTCGACACCGGCGCCGCCTACCGTGCCCTCGCATGGCACGTGCTGGCGCGGGGGACGGGCGCTGCCTCCGACACGGCGGACGAAGCCGTCGTGGTGGCTGCGGCATCCGACTTCCCCTACGCCATCTCCCTCGACCCCGACGACTACTGGGTGCGGGTGGGAGAGACCGACGTCACCGCCGCGATCCGTGAGCCGCGGGTGACCGCCGCCGTCAGCGGCGTCGCGCGCGTTCCCGCCGTGCGTGCGCAGGTCAACGAGCTGTTCCGCCGGCTCGTCCGCGAGTCGGGCCGTCCCGGTGTCGTCGTCGAAGGCCGCGACATCACCACCGTCGTCGCCCCCGACGCGCCGGTGCGGATCCTCCTCACCGCCGCACCCGACGTGCGCGCCGCCCGGCGCAGCGCGGAGCTGTCCGGCGAAGACGCCGGCGCCGTCGCCGCGGCGCTGCACCGCCGGGATGCCGCCGACAGCGCCGTCGTCGACTTCCTCACCGCCGCCGACGGCGTGACGGTCGTCGATTCGACCGATCTCGATTTCGCTCAGACCGTGGAGGCCGTCCTCGACGTGATCTCTGCGGCTGTCCCCACCCCACAGGAGAACCACGATGGCCGCTGAAGACGAGTACGAGGCCGGTCCCGACCAGATCGAAGAGAAGCTCGCGAACCTCGACGAGGAGCTCGCCGAACAGCGGGCCGCCGCGCTGCGCGCGTCGCTCGCCGACTACGACCTGGACGAGGAGGACGACGACCTGCTCGCCGGCTTCACCGCCGGCGGCGAGGTCGTCGAGATGCTGCCCGCGCTGCCGGTCGTCGCGATCGTCGGACGGCCGAACGTCGGCAAGTCGGCGCTCGTGAACCGCATCCTCGGCCGGCGCGAAGCGGTCGTCGAGAACACGCCCCGGGTCACGCGCGACCGCGTCACCTACAAGGGCGAGTGGATGGATCGCCGCCTCTCGCTCGTCGAAACCGGGG
>NZ_BADB01000294.1:0-18264 GCF_000333415.1 Microbacterium sp. B24
AGCTCGGTCCCGGGGATCCTCTAGAGTCAGCAGGGCGGCGGACGGTTCAGCCCACTCGATCCGGGCGATGCCATCGATCTCTGACCCACCGTGAACGCCGGATGCCGCGCCTCCTGGTCACTCCAGCGGGCGCGGCATCCGTTCGTGTGGGCCGATCAGGCCTCGGCGTCGTGGTCGGTCTCGAGGAACGCGACGAGCGTGTCGAGCGCGGCATCCGCGCCCTCGCCCTCAGCCTTGAGCGTGACGACGGTGCCCTGTGTGGCGCCGAGACCCATCAGCGTGAGGATGCTGCCGGCGTTGAGGTCAGGACCGCCCTCGACCGCGATCGTCACGGGGACGCCGGTCTGCTGAACCGCCTGCACGAAGAGCTTCGCGGGGCGCGCGTGCAGTCCCGAGCTGCTGGCGACGGTGGCCTGGCGTTCTGCCATGGGATCCTCCTTGGATCGGTCGTATTCTTCTGTCTTCGAGCCTAGGCGCTGACGGCTTCGGGAGAAACCGCGGCAGCGCCGGAGATACCCTCGTCAACGCCCGACCCGCGGCGCGCGAAGCGCTTGAGGGCGACGACCGAGAAGGCAGCGACGACCGTGCCCGCGGCGATGGCGACGAGCCAGAGCCAGAAGTTGTCGATCGCGAAGAAGACGAAGACGCCGCCGTGGGGTGCCTTGCTCGTGACGGCGAAGGCCATCGAGAGGGCACCGGTGACCGCGCCGCCGAGCATCATCGACGGGATGACCCGGAAGATGTCCGCCGCAGCGAACGGGATCGCACCCTCGGAGATGAACGCCGCGCCGAGCAGCCACGCCGCCTTGCCGTTCTCTCGCTCCGGCTCGGTGAAGAGCTTGCGATCGATGACGGTCGAGGCGAGGGCCATCGCGAGCGGCGGCACCATGCCGGCGGCCATGACGGCGGCCATGATCTGCAGGTAGCGCTCGTCACCGGCGATGCCCGCGGCCAGGTTGCCCGTCGCGAACGCGTAGGCCACCTTGTTCACGGGGCCGCCGAGGTCGAAGCACATCATGAGGCCGAGGATGATGCCGAGGATGATCACACCGGCTCCGGTGAGGCCGGACAGCCAGTCGTTGAGCGCCTTGGTCAGCCACGCGATCGGTCCACCGAGGACCAGCAGCATGAGCCCGGAGGCGAAGATCGAACCCAGCAGCGGGATGATCACGACGGGCATCAGGCCACGCAGCCAGCGCGGCACGTCCAGACCGTTCAGCCAACGTGCGGCGACACCGGCGAGCAGACCGCCGACGATACCGCCGAGGAAGCCGGCGCCCATGAAGCCCGCGACGGCACCCGCCACGAAACCGGGTGCGATACCGGGGCGGTCGGCCATGCCGTACGCGATGTAGCCGGCCAGTGCCGGCACGAGGAAGCCGAATGAGAGCGCACCGATCTTGAACAGCACCGCGCCGAGGTAGACGATCAGCGATGTGTCGCCGAGGTTCCACAGCGTCGACGCACCGAGGATCTTGTCGGCGTCGAACGCGATCGTATAGCCGCCGAGCAGGAAGCCGAGTGCGATGAGCAGACCGCCGCCCGCGACGAACGGGATCATGTAGCTGACACCGGTGAGCAGGGCACGCTTGATGCTCGCGCCGTACGACTCCCCCGCACCGGACGTCGAGGTGGATGCGGCGGCTGCCGACCCGCTGACGCGCGTCGCGTTCGGGTTCTTGGCGGCGGCGATCGCCTCGGCCACCAGCTGCGCCGGCGCCTCGATGCCGCGCTTGACGCTGGCGCGCACGACGGGCTTGCCCGCGAAGCGCTGGGGCTCGCGCACGTCGACGTCGACGGCGAAGATGACGGCATCGGCCGCTTCGATGATCTTCGGGTCGAGAGCCTTGTAGCCGCTGGAGCCCTGCGGCTCGACGATCAGATCGACCCCGTCCTTGCCGCCCTGCGCGGTGAGCGCGTCGGCGGCCATGAACGTGTGTGCGATGCCGGTGGCACAGGCGGTGACGGCGACGATACGCGCCGGCCGGCCGTCGATCAGGTGAGCGCTGTCGGCCGCAGCCGCCGGAGCCGGCGTCGCCGCGGCGGGAGCACCGGTGCCCGACACGGCTGCCGTCACGAGGTCGACCACTGCTTCAGGCGTCGCCGCGGAGCGCAGCCCGGCGGTGAAGTCCTCGCGCATGAAGCTGCGGGCCAGTTGCGACAGCACCGCCAGGTGCTCCTCGGCCGCGGTGTCGGGAGCCGCGATGAGGAAGACGAGGTCGGCCGGGCCGTCGTCGGCGCCGAAGTCGATACCGGGCTTCAGACGCGCGAACGCGAGCGTCGCCTCGCGCACCGCTGCGCTCTTCGCGTGCGGGATCGCGATGCCGCCCGGGAGGCCGGTCTCGTCCGTCAGCTCGCGCTTCCAGGCGTCGGCGGCGAGGGCTGCGGCATCGGACGCCCGTCCCGCAGCCGCTACGCGGGCGGCGAGGGCGTCGATGACGGCCCGCTTGTCGGTGCCGAGCGACTCGTCAAGGCTGACGAGCGCCGGCGTGATGATCTCTGACACGGTGACCTCCAGTGGTCGTTTGGGTTCAGGGTGGGTTTTCAGAGAGCGAGGCTCCGCACCGGCACGTCGCCGGGGAGGAGATCGGTCGGGGTGGGGGCCTGTGTGCCCGGCAGCGCGGCCGCCGCCGATCCGTAGCGGATGCCGCTGCGCACCCGCTCGTCGGGAGCAGCCCCGGCGACGTCGGCGAGCAGGAAGCCGGCCAACGAGCTGTCGCCCGCACCCACGGTGCTGCGCACGCGCGTGGGCGGAGGGGTGCCGAACCAAGCTCCGTCGGCGTCGACGAGCACGGCGCCGTCACCGCCGAGCGTGACGAAGGCGGCACCGACGCGGGTAGGGACGAGCTCGCGTGCGACGGCGAGGACGGCCTCGGGCAGGGGAAGATCCGCATCGAGAGCGACGCCGGCCAGCTCCACCAGCTCCTCGTCGTTGGGTTTGATGAGGTCGGGCAGCCCGCGCTCCACGACGGCGCGCAACGCGGCTCCCGACGTGTCGACCGCGACGCGGGGAGCAGACGCTCCGGCCGCGCGGACGGCGCCGATCACCTCGACGTAGAAGTCCTCGGCAAGGCCGGGGGGAAGCGATCCCGCCAGCACGAGCCAGTCGGCGCCGGCCGACGCGCGCACGGTCGCGTCGATGAGCGTCGCCGCGTCTTCGGCGGTGCGCGTCACCCCCGGAAGGTTGATCTTGGTCGTGACACCCTCGCGGTCGGTGAGCGTCAGGTTGGCGCGGGCCACCCCCGGCAGCGGCACGGCGAGCACCGGCACATGCGCGGAGCGCAGAACAGCCGCGAACGGGTCGTCGGCGTCCAACGGGAGGACGGCGCGCGTGGCGACGCCGGAGCCGGCCAGCACACGGGTGACATTGATGCCCTTGCCCCCGGCATCCTCGCGGACCGAGAGCGCAGACTGCACTTCGCCCGCGCGGAGGGCGTCGGCCAGCGTCACGGTGCGATCGAGAGACGGATTGGCGGTCAGGGTGACGATCATGCGATCCACACCTCCACATCGGCGTCGCCGAGGGCGGCGACGAGGTCGGCAGGGGGCTCGGCGTCGGTGACGAGGATGTCGAGATCGGCGAGGCGACCGAACGAGACGAGGAGCTCGCCGTCAAACTTCTCCGCGTCCGCGAGCACCACGATGCGACGCGCCGATGCGATGACGGCGCGCTTGACGGCGGCCTCGTCCGGGTCGGGCGTGCTGAGTCCGAAGGACGCCGACAGTCCGTTCGTTCCGATGAAGGCGAGGTCGGGACGAAGGCGCGTGATCGCGTCGACCGTCTGCGCGCCCACCGCGGCGGCCGTCAATCCGCGGACACGACCGCCGATCGCGGTGAGGTTCAGCGCCGACGCGCCCGCGAGCAGGTGTGCGACCGTCATGGAGTGCGTGACCACCTCGAGCGGGTGCGAACTCGTGCTGCGCTGAGCCAGCAGACCCGCCAGAGCGGCCGTGGTGGTGCCGGCATCGATGTAGACCGAACCGTCGCCCTGGGTGCCGATGGCATCCAGGGCGCGTGCGGCGATCGCGAGCTTCGCGTCGGTGCGTCGCTGCGTGCGCTCGACGAAAGATGTCTCCGCGGTACTGACGCGGGTGCGGGCGACGGCTCCCCCGTGCACGCGGCGCACGAGACCCGACGACTCGAGCTGATCGAGATCGCGGCGCACCGTCTCGGTCGTCACGCCGAAGCGGCGAGCCAGATCGACGACGACGACCCGACCCTCAGTGGTGATCAGCTGCTCGATGAGCTGCTGTCGCTCCGTTGCGTACACGGTTCCTCCTTGAATAGCCACACGTTACAACACAAACACAGATGCATCAACACCCCTGCCGGGAAAAACCACATCACGCGCAGAAGGGCCCCGATCCGAAGACCGGGGCCCTTCTGCGCGCGGTGCGCGGAGGGATGCGGAGGCTCAGGCCTCGCTCATCACCGTGACTTCCTGCTGACCACGGGCGGCCAGAGCGGCCGCGCGTGCGGCGATGCGACGCTCCTGCTCGATCTGACCGGCGTCGAGGGTCTCCTGGTCGACGGGGTAGCTGTCCACCTTGTTCACGCCGTTGTACGTGGCGATGTACGCGTCCAGTTCGGGGCCCGACTCCCACGAGGTGATGAGGCAGTACCGGGGCTCCGTGCCGTAGTGGGCGGCGGCGTGCCACAGTCGCTGCGTGTCGACGATGAGCTGCGCGCCGGCGGGCAGCGCGATACGCGTCTCTTCGCTCGGATCGGTGCGGTTCTCACGCAGGACGAAGTAGCTCGTGGTGTCATCCGTGAGGTTGAAGAAGCCACGCACCACCCAGCCCGTGCCATCGGGGTTCAGGCGGTTGTTGTCGTCCTGGTGCAGGTTGTAGAGGCAGTCCGCATAGGTGTTCGGCTGCAGCTCGATGATGCGGCAACGACCGACGTTCGCTCCCGGCTCCTGCGCACGCGCGGTCAGCGTCGGCGCGATCGCTGTCTGCGAGTCGATCCAGACCCCGTCCTTGTCGGTGCGCGGCGGCTTGTGGTTCCAGAAGCCGTTGCACTCGATCTCGCCCTTGGCGGAGGCCAACGGTGCGAAACGGGTGTCGCCCGAGGACTTCCAGTCGACGTATTCGACGTCGAGCCACTCCTTGGGATCGATCTCTTTGTTGTAGCGGTCGAGGACGACGTATCCGGTCTCCTCGAGAGCCGCGCTCTTGATGTAACCCATGACGGATTCAACCTTTCTGCCGGACAAGCGAAGTTTTTACAGGCCCGACTGAGGCAAGCCTACAGAGCGGCGATGCGAACGCGATTAGACTCGACGGCGGTCATCGAGAGCGAGCGCGGAGGCGACACGAACAGCATGAACAGCCCTACGCATCTCGCCTCCTCGGTCGCAGCGACACACGTCTCGGCCACCGCTGTGTCGACGATCGGCTGGCTCTCGGCATCCGAGACGACCATCGTGGTCCCGGTCTACCAACGCCAGTATCGATGGGATATCGGCGGGTGCGAGCAGCTGCTGGCGGACGTGCGCGCCGTTGCGGATGCCGGCGCCGGACAGACGCACTTCATCGGTTCGATCCTGTCCACGGCGTCGAGCACCTCTGACGACGACGCGCATCTGGTGCTCATCGACGGACAGCAGCGCATCACCACTCTGATGCTCCTCGTGGCCGCCCTGCATCACACGCTGCGAGACGACGACCCCGACCTCGCCGCCGAGCTCGAGCGCGTCCTCGTGCGCAGCGAGGATCCGACCCGCACCAAGCTGCGTCCGCACCGGGCGTGGGCCGATGTCTTCGAGAGCGTCGTGCTCGGTCGCCGAGAGGCGGGTGAGCAGATGCGCGAGTCCCGGTTCGACGACAACTACGCGTTCTTCCGCAGCCAGATCCGACCCGACGAGGCTGCCGACATCTGGCGCGGTCTGCAGCGCCTCGAGCACGTCTCGATCACGCTGGGCGCCGACGCGAACGCCCAGCAGACCTTCGAGAGTCTCAACTCGACCGGCGAGCCGCTGCGCGATCACGAACTCATCCACAACTACGTCCTGATGGGGCTCTCGCACGCCGAGCAAGGTGAGATCGAAGACGAGTACTGGATGCCGATCGAGCACGACACCGGCGAGCAGATCGGCGATTTCTGGCGCCACTACCTGGTCATGCTCACCGGGCGAGAGGTCACCGTCGCCGGCGAGCGGGGCGTCTACGACACGTTCCGTGCCCAGTTCCCCCGCTTGGACCTCGCGACGCTGCGGGAGCGCGCCGGACAGTGGCGCCGGTATGCCGGCATCTACCGGATCCTCCTCGACCCGTCCCGGGCCGACGATCCCGTCATCGCACGTCAGCTGACCTACCTCAATACCTTCGGCCGGGGGATGTACCCCCTGGCGCTGCGTCTGCTCCACGAGCACGGCGAGGGAGACCTCAGCGCCGCCGACCTGCTCGTCTCGCTGGAGCACGTGCAGTCGCTTCTGCTCCGTCGCACCGTCGTCGGTGTGACCACCGACCGCCTGGTCGCGCGCCTGTGTCGGGCCGCCACGCTGTCCCGCGACGCCCTGGTGCACGCGATCGCCCGCATCACGCCGTCGGACGAACGCACCCGGGTGGGCCTGAAGTACACGGAGCTGCCGTACCCCGCGTATGTGCTGAAGCGACTGGCGGGCGACATCGACGTTCCCGGCATCGGCGTCGAGCACATCGCCCCTGCCGCGCCCTCCGACGACTGGACGCCCGACGGCATCCGCCGCTGGGCCGACCTCTCCGACGACGAGCAGAACAGCTTCCGTGCGCTGGCGCCCACGCTCGGCAACCTCACGCTGCTGGAGGATTCGCTCTTCGAGCGGGCGTTCGACGCCTCGTTCCCGCAGAAACGCGCGGTGTACGACGAGAGCGCGGTCGACATCACCCGGGCGATCACCGACACCGGCTCGTGGAGTACGGCTGCCATCGCCGCCCGCACGCAGGCGTTGACCGAGCTGTTCCTGCAGGTATGGCGCCGCCCCGCCGTCGTCAGCATCGACGACGACAATCTCACGCCCATCCTCGACGCCGTGAAGCGGCGCGGTTGGCCGCGGGGATGGCAACGCGAGTTCGACTACGTCGAGTTCCGCGGCGAGCACTGGGAGGTGCCGGACATCCGCTACCTCTTCAACCGCATCTTCAAACGGCTGTGGGCCGACTCGCGCCAGAGCGTCATCGATTTCAGCGCGCGACGGGGCGGTCCCGTCTATCCCGCGATGGCGTGGAACGGCCAGTGGGACGAGCTGGGCGAGGGGCGCTACCTCTACATGGGGTGGGACTCGAAGTACATGCTCACCGCGGTGCAGGGCGTGCTCGACGAGGCCGGATGGGCCTCGGAGGTGTTCGTCAAGTACTCCTACATCGGCAATGCGATGAAGTGATCGGAGCCCTCATGCCTCGCCGATCGACGACGCCTCGCCGCTCCCGCACTGCGCGGGGCACAGCACGCCGCTGGCGCGACGTCCGGCGACAGGTCGACGCCCTCGACGTCGCGACCTTCGCGGCGGTGGCGCGCACGCGCAGCCCGCTCCTGGACACGACGATGCCGGCGCTCACACGTGCCGCCGACCGCTCGGTGCTGTGGATGGCCGTCGCGGGTCTGCTCACTCTCCTCGCTCGTGGGCGCGGCCGGCGCGCCGCGGCGCGGGGACTGGCGGCCATCGGGGTGACGAGTCTTCTCGCGAACCAGGTCTCCAAGCGCCTGCACCGCCGCCCTCGACCGTCCATCACGCAGGTGCCGACGAGGCGGCTGGCCCGGCGTATTCCCGACTCCACCTCGTTTCCCAGCGGTCATTCGGCCAGCGCCATGGCCTTCGCCGCGGCCGCATCTGCCGAGATGCCCGCGTTGACCGTTCCCTTGCGTGCGCTCGCGGGGCTGGTCGGGTTTTCCCGTGTCGCCACCGGAGCTCACTACCCGTCGGATGTGGCGGCAGGCTTCGCCCTCGGCGAGGCGATCGCCTGGCTGACCACTCGCGCCGTGCCGGTCGAGCGCGTCAACCCCCTGCAGGACGCGCTCGCTGTGCACGCCGGCACTCCGCGCCCGGACGGTGCCGGGATCGCGCTGGTGATCAACCCGCGCTCGGGTTCCGGGCGTGCGGGGCGCATCCTTCCCGCCGTGCGCCGCGCCCTCCCCCGCCTGCGGGTCGTCGAGCTCGGCGCCGGCGACGACTATGCAGAAGTCATCCGCGCGACGGCAGCCGACTGCGACGTCCTCGCCGTCGCCGGCGGGGACGGCACGGTGCAACAAGCCGCGGACGCCGCCCGCGAACGCGGCATCCCGCTCGCCGTGCTGCCGGCAGGCACGTTCAATCACTTCGCCAAAGACCTCGGCATGTACCCGCTGTCGACGGCGATCGCGGCGATCCGGGCGGGCACGGTCGCGAAAGTCGACCTCGGGGAGGTGAACGGCAAGATTTTCGTGAACACGGCCAGCGTCGGCGCGTACACCGATTTCGTGACGATCCGTGAACGCTACGAACACCGCATCGGCAAGCCGCTGGCCGCGGTCGTCGCCGCCGTCACGACACTGGGGGCCGCTCGGGCCGTCCGGGTCCGGGTACGTGACCTCGACGGTGAAACAGTCGACGCCCGCTTCAGTCTTCTCTTCCTGGGCAACGGAAGGTACGAGCCGCGGGGGTTCGCTCCGGTGCACCGGGCCACGCTCGACGATGCGCGACTGGATCTCCGCGTGCTCGGCGTCTCGCGTCTCGGCTCCCGCGCGCGGATCTTCGTCGATCTGTTCACCGGACGGATCTCCCGCAACCGTCGCTACCAGGAGTTCTCGGATGCCGAGTTCGACCTCGAGCTGCTGGGTGGCCCGTATCGCATCGCCCGCGACGGCGAGCTCGGCGAAGAGGTCGATCGCCTCCGTGCTCGTGTGCTGCCCCGCGCCCTCACCGTGATCGCTCCGGCAGCCTCCGCCCGCTGACGGCGCGATCGTCACCATTGACACGGCTCACGGGGGCTCGCAGCCGCCGGCGCGGCGCTACGCTCGCGTCATGGAAGCGCCTGTCGACTGGCCGGCACGACTGCGGAAGCTCGATGCCGAGGAGTGGGCGCCGGTGGTCGAGGCGGCATCCGGGCTCCCCGGTCCCCGCGCCAACCTCCGCCTCGTCGCGGCTGCGGCCGCGATCGCGGGGGCTCGGGAGATCGATGCCCTGCTGCGATCCGGAAGCGAGTCGCAACGATGTGCGCCGCCGCGGCAATCGCCCGCCGCGCCGGGGATCCCCAGGAGCAGGCACGTGCACGCGACCTGGCGTGCGACGGACGGTGGCGTGTTCGTGAAGGCGTCGCCATCGGACTTCAGCTGTGGGGCGATGTGGAGCCGAACGCGATGGCCGAGGTGGCCACGATGTGGGCGCGCGATGCCCATCCGCTCGTTCAGCGCGCCGCCGTCGCGGCGATCTGCGAGCCACGGCTGTTGACGTCGCCGCGCGAGGCCGCTCGGGCCGTCGCCGTCTGCGCGACAGCCACCGAGAGCCTCCGCTCGCTGTCCGCCGACAGGCGACGTGATCCGGACGTTCGTACCCTGCGCCAGACGCTCGGGTACGGCTGGAGTGTCGCGGTCGCCTCCGACCCCGCCCCGGGGTTGGCCGCGTTCCACGCCCTCGCGCTCGACGATCCCGACGTCGCATGGATCGTGCGGGAGAACCGCGCCAAGAAGCGCCTCGCCGTTCTGCTGACCCCGTCGCCGCCTCACGAGCACGCGTAGAGGGTGAATCCGAGCGCGCTCTCCTTCGACATCGAGGTCTTCCCCTGCCCGCCGCCCGCCGTCGACGGCCAGGAGCGCAGCGCGTGACACGACGCCGCGCGCACGGCGACCGCCACCGGATCGGTCTTCGGCGCGTGATCCTTCACGACGATCAGGTGCACGCCGGACGCGATACGCGCGCGGACCTCTGCCGCCGTGAACACCACGGCTTGACCGGAGTATCCACCGTCGGTGAGTACTTCGGTCCCGGTCGCGTCGATGACGGGAGCGGCGATGCTCCAAGAGTCCGTCAGGAACAGCGGGGCGCCGTCCACACCGCCGCCGGCAGCCCGCGCCGCCGTGACCAGTTCGACCAACGGGGGCGTGATTCCCGGGGAGCCTCCCCAGAGCTGCGGCGGTGACGGCACGAACGCCTGAGACGCCGACCCCGTCGTGGCCGACGGCTTCACCCCCACGTAGGCGTCTCCCCCGCTCCCGTCGCGTGAGGCATCGACGACCTGCGCAGAAAAGATCGCGGGTCCCGCCAGAACGGCGACCGCCGAGGCCACCACGATGCCGCGACCGAGACGTCGGCGCACGCTCGGCGACAGCGCCGCGGCGACCACCAGTGCGCACGTCACGCCAGCCACGATCATCATGGCGAGCGTCAGAGATCGCGGCATCCGTGACAGCGCGGACAGCGCGATGAACCACGCAAGCTGCAGCGTGACCAGAACGGGCAGCGCTGCGCGCGCCCACCCTCTGGCGTCGGCGCGGAGCCGAACCGCCTCGCTGATTCCGAGCGCGGCCAGGAGGGCGAGCTGGATGCCGATCGCCGACAGATATGCCGTGTGAGGCATGCGCGCCGCGGAGAGGATCGCGGCGCCGGTCGCGAGCCACACGACGAGCACCACGAATGTCGCCGGCCCCGCGCCCCATCCGACGGAGGGAGGAGCGGTGGCCCCCCGTCGCCGCCAGGCGCGTACCGCGACAGCGACACCCAGAACGATGCCGAACATCGCCGCAGGGTAGAGCCAGCCGATCTCACCGACATACGCGGGATCGATGAGCTTCGTCGCCGACGCTGCAGCGCCGGCAGCGCCGGTACCCGATCCGCTCCGCACAGCGCCGGCGATGGCGTTGGGAAACAGCCGATCGATGCCGTTGTATCCGAACACCATGGCGAAGACGTCGTCGTCGGTGGAGCCGTCCACGAAGGGTCGCGACCCCGCCGGAACCAATTCCATGGCGATCATCCACGACAGCGACGTCACCACCGTGCTCGCGAGAAGCACGCCGACGCGGGCGAGACGGCGGAGCCATCGGCCCTCGCCGACGATGGCCGTACCGATCACCAACGCGGGCACGATGAACCATGCCTGCATCATCTTGGCCTGGAAGCCGATGCCGATGAACACGCCGGCCCACACCAGCGGCCAGAGGCGGCTCGTCAGCGCCGCACGCTGCCACCAGAGCAGCGCAACGGCCAGCGACATCGTCAGCAGGCCGTCTTCCATGGGATGGCCGAACATCGACACGAAGATCGGCGTGGATGCCGCGGCTCCCGCAGCGATCAACCCGACGACGCGACCGCGCCAGCGCAGACCGATCACCGCGCAGACGAAGATCGTGACGAGCCCCTCGATCACTTGCGGAAGCGCCAGCGCCGACGTCGACATCCCGAACAGTCGCACGCTCAGCGCCTGCGGCACGGCGAAACCGCTCAGCTTGTCGAGAGTGACGGTGGCAGCCGGATCGAACGCGCCGAACAGCAGCGCCTGCCACGACTGCGACATCGACCGCGCCGACGCCTCGTAGAACGAGAAGTCACCCCCGCGCGCCAGGTTCCATGTCGTGAGCACGGCGAAGGCCAAGAGAATCGCGGCAAGCGTGACGCGCGCCCACCAGGGCTCTCGCCACCACCGCGAGAGGGCGGGTGTCATCGGCACGGGCCGACGCTAGGCGCGGAGCTTCGGCATCGGCTCGGCGACGGCTGAGCGAAGCCTATGAGCGGATTTCACCACTGGGCGTGGATGGCGTGGCGCAGACGACGGTCGTAGACATCGTGCACCGCCGCGTCGAACGCGGCGTACGCCTCGGGTGCGTCCAAAGACGAGGCTGCGGCGGCGTTCGCTGCGGCCTGCGCCGGCGTCCGCGCGCCGGGGATCACGGCCGTGACGCCGGGCTGCGCCACGGTCCACGCGAGCGAGGCAGCGGGCAGACTCACGCCCTCGGGCAGCGCGCCCGCGAGCTCCGCTGCTGCTGCCACCCCGGTCTCGAAGTCGACGCCCGAGAACGTCTCTCCCCGATCGAACGCCTGACCCTCGCGATTGTACGAACGGTGATCGGCGGCGGAGAAGGTCGTGGCAGTGGTGTAGCGGCCCGACAGCAGCCCGCTTGCCAGCGGCACGCGGGCGAAGACGGCCACGCCCGCGTCGGCCGCGGCGGGCAAGAACTCATCCAGTGGCTTCAGCCGGAACGGATTGATGATGATCTGCACATTCGTCAATCCGGGGCGGCGGAGGACGGACAGCCCCTGGTCGACCGTCTCGACCGAGGCGCCGTACGCAGCGATCGCGCCCGCGTCGATGAGGCGGTCGAGAGCATCGAAGGTGCGCTGGTCCTCGAGCACGGCGGTCGGCGGGCAATGCAGCTGAACGAGATCGAGGGTGTCGACGCCGAGGTTGCGGCGAGAGCGGTCGATCCACGTCCTGAAGTTCTCCGCCGTGTAGTTCTCGGCACGCTGCTCGTCGCGTCGTCCCATCTTCGTCGCGACGACGACGCCGTGCCCGGGCCGTGCGGCGAGGAAGCGGCCGATGATCTGCTCTGAACGACCGTCTCCGTAGACGTCAGCGGTGTCGAAGAGGGTGACCCCGGCGTCGACGGATGCCGCGAGCACGGCGGCCGCGTCCTCCTCCGAGACATCCCCCCAGTCCGCGCCCAACTGCCACGTACCCACACCGATCACCGAGACCTCACGGCCGGTGCGGCCGAGTGCGCGATGTGGGAGGGCGGAGCGTGCGGGAGCCATCCCTCGAGCCTATCGGCGCACGCTGCGGGGACGAGGTCGATTCAGACGATCCCGCCGATCATCGCGTCGCGGCGCAGCTGCTCGTGCGTCGCGTGGAACGTGCCGTCCGCCGTCCACCAGGCCTCGTGGCCCGCGGCATCCGGGTGTTGCTCGACGACGGCCGGCCAATGCGCCTTGATGTCTTTGAGGTAGTACCGGATCTCGCCGCCGATCGTGCGCTTGTCGACCTTGTCGGAGGCTTCGAGCTGGCTCTGCGTGGGTTCAGTCATGCCCAGAGCATAGAGAGCGTCCCTGCCGCGCGCGAGGGGTCAGCCCGCCAGAGACGTGCCGCATTCCGCGCAGAACTTGGCACCGGCGGGGTTGTCGGCACCGCAGCCGCGGCACGCCGCGACGACGGCGAGCGGTGACCCGCACTCGCCGCAGAACTTGCCTCCGTGGGACTGCGCACCGCACGCTGCGCAGCGCGGCTGCGCCTGCGTCTTCAGATCCATTCCGCCGAGGAGGTCGACCGTCTCGAGTCGCTCCTGCATCTGCCGGCGGCGCGCCTCGGCCTGCAGCTGGGCCAGTTCCTCCGTCGCGATCGGGGAGCACCGAACACACTGTCCGACGGCGTCGTTCCAGCACACGTCACCGCACACCCAGTCGCTGCACGCCCGGCACTGATGAAACCTCGGCGCGATCTCTGCCGTTGCGGCGCGCAGCGCCTCGTCTTTCGCGGGCGAGTTCGTGCCGCGGTCCAGGAGGCGATCGGCGATGGAGCTGATCTCGTACAGCGATCCGCCGAAGAGGTTGCCCAGTCCCCGGGCCAGCTTCTGACCGGCCGCACGCGGGTCGCGACGGAAGGCCGAGCGGTAGCCGTTTCCGCAACGCTCGCAACGGAACTCGAACTGATAGCCGTCGGCGTTCGACAGATCGTTGAAGTTGTCGGTGAAGGGGACGAGATCACTCACGTGACGTTTCCTGTTCGTGTCGGATGCGCTGGGCATCGGAGGGGACGGGAGCGGATGCCGAGCTGAAGACCAGATCGATGAGGGGGGCGAAGTCGTAGTCGGCGGCGAAACGGGGGGCCTGCATGAGCAGCAGCGTGTTGATGAGCATGCCGCGGGCCATGAACGCCCACATCTCCATGTCGGAGGCACCCAGCTCGCGCAGCGCGCGATAGACCTCCTGGAACATCCGGCGGGACTCCTCGCCGATGGCGGGCTCCGCCGTCGCCGCAGAGAAGGCGTGAGCCCACACCAGGACGGCTTCAGGACGGGCGCGCACGAGATCTCGATAGGCGGCGCCGACGCGCTCGGCATCGAATCCGTCGCCGGCGACGCGACCACGCGATGCGGATTGGAACGCCGCGAGGATGGCCGCCGCGGCGTGTGCGTGCGTGCGCAGGAAGAGCTCTCGTTTCGACCCGAAGGTGCGGATGACGTAGGGCTGCGAGACACCCATCGCCTTCGCGACCTCGTCGGTCGACGTACCGAAGTAGCCGCGCGGCGCGAATGCCCGGACCGACGCGTCGAGGAGTTCCTCGTTGCGCGCGGGCGGACGTCGGCCGGTCGCCATGCAGGTTTCCTCTCGGGCACGGGTGTTATCGCACGATAACACGGACGCCGAGCGCGCTCCGACCGAAAAAGCAAGAGCCCCGGTTACCGCTGTGACGCGGATCTCCGGGGCTATCTGTCTTGCTGGGGTACCTGGACTCGAACCAAGAACAACTGAACCAGAATCAGCCGTGTTGCCAATTACACCATACCCCAGGGGGTGACGACCGAAGTCGTACCGAGGGTCTAGCTTAGCCCACGCGCGGACCGAGTCCAAACCAGCCGGACCACGCATTGCCCCGACGCCGGGCAGCTCGGACACTGAGCCGTGTGAAATCCCCGTTGCTCCTGCCCGCGACGGCCATCGCCGTCCTCGTGCTCGCCGGCTGCGCGGCCTCGCCCGCATCGACGCCGTCCACCGAGAACGACGCCGGTCCCACCGCCGAGGCCGGCACACCGGCGGCCGTCGGCGGCGGTCAGCTGTTCGGCTGCACCGACGCGATGATCTCGTTCATGGACGCCAACGGCTACCTGAATCCCACTCCCGCCGACCCCACCCGGTTCGTCTTTCCGGAAGCGGGAAAGCCCGGCGCCTCGCCGGCCTGCTACGTCGAGGACGACTACGGCGGAACAAAGCGCAAGGGAGCGATCTTCGTCGGCGACGCGGACGCCGCCATCGCGCAGATCGGCGCCACGCTGACGGCCGCGGGGTACCAGCAGAGTTCCGGCTACGGCGCCTACATCTGGTGGCTCGACGGTGAGGACGCCAGCTCAGCTCGGTACGCGGTGGGGGCCGGTCCCCAACAGATCGACGGCCAGAACGTCATCTGGGCGACGTGGGCGTCGGACTGACGGGCGCGATCCGGGCGATTTCATAGGCCGCACAACGACGCCGCTGGTGAAGCGGTCCTACGGTGACCGTTGTGACCGCGCTCCCCGCCTCCCCCGCCGCCGCCTTCTCGCCCGTCCACACCGCCGCGATGACCCGGCGGCGGATGGGCACGCCGTGGCACTGGTCCCTCCTCTTCATGGCAGTCGCGGCCGCGATCCTCACAGCCTGGGGCGTCGGGGGTTCGATGTCCGACTACTACGCGTCGATCGCGCTGTCGATGAGCCGCAGCTGGCCGAACTTCTTCTTCGGCTCGTTCGACCCGGCCGGAACGATCACCCTGGACAAGATCCCCGGTTCGTTCTGGATCCCCGCCCTCACCGTACGCATCTTCGGCTTCTCCCCCGCCGCGGTCATCATTCCGAACGCTCTGGCCGCGGCGGTCGCGGCCGTGGTGACCGCGATCACCGCACGGCGATGGGCGGGCATCACCTCGGGCCTCGTCGCCGGGGCGGTCGTCGCCACGACGCCCATCCTGGTCGCGGTCGCGCGCTCCAACCAGCCAGAGACGTTCTTCGTGCTCGCCCTCGCCTTGACGGCGTGGGCAGCGACGCACGCGTTGCGCCGGGCCAGCTTCGGATGGCTGGTACTTGCGGGCGTGTTCATCGCCGCCGGCTTCCAGACCTACATGCTCGAGGCGTGGGCGGTCTGGCCTGCACTCGCCGTCGCCTATCTCTGCACCCGACAGCCGTGGTGGCGCCGGGTCTGGCACGTCGCCGTGTCCGCAGCGCTCAGCCTCGTGCTGTCGCTGGGCTGGATCATCGCGGTCTCGCTCGTTCCGGCATCCGACCGCCCCTATATCGGCAGCACGTTGACGAACAATCCGTGGGAGATGGTGTTCGGCTACAACGGACTCGGCAGGTTCGGCTCCACGACCGCCGACAGCGCGGCCTACCGCTCATTCACTCCGCCGTTCTCGGGAACGCCCTCTGCCGTGCGGCTACTGAACGGTTCGCTGGCCGATCAGATCGGGTGGTTGATCCCGACCGCAATCCTCGCCATCGTGATCCTCGCGGTCCTTCGTTTCCGCCTGCCGTTGCTGCTGTTCGGGGCCGTGTGGTTCGTCACGTTCGCCGGAATGTTCTCGCTCGTGGCCGGAATGCACCAGTTCTACACCGCCTCGATGGCCATCCCGATGGCGCTGCTGACCGGCGCCGCGTTCGCCTGGGCGCGGCGACGCCGCATCCTGTGGGCGCAGATCGCACTCCCGGCTGTCGCGGCCACGACGGCGCTGATCATCAGCCTGAGTGTCGCCTCCGACCGCGGAGCCGCATTCTCACTGCCGATCGCGGTGGCACAGGTTCTCGTCGCCGTCGCCGCGGTGGCAGCCGTCGTGGTGGACCACCGTCGGGCACACCCGCGGCTGCTCACTGCCGTCGTCGCTGCGATCGCCATGCTGCTGACGCCGGCGAGCTGGGCCGTCGTGACGATGTGGTCGCCCAACTCGACCAACCCGACCGCGGCCGGCGTCGCCAGTGTGTCCGGCATCGGCGGTGTCGGCGGCTTCGGAGGGTTCGGACCCGGTACCCGCGGCGGCGCACCGGGAGCAACAGGCCTCGGCGGACCCGGTTCGGGGGCCTCCGGATCCGGGAGCGGTGCCTCGGGGCCGCTCGGGGCGGGGCACCGCGGGGACGGGTTCTCGCGGTCCGGCGGACAGACCGGAGCCTCAACCGACGGAGCACGCGAACGTTCCAGCGCGCAGGGCACGGGCACTCGCAACTCCGGCGGTTTCGCCGCTTCGTCCGGCGAGGCGGGCACAGGCGCCGCCGCTACCGTGGCCTGGCTGACGGAGCACCAACAGGGCACCGCGTACCTCGCCGCGACCTTCGGGGCGCAGAGCGCAGCCTCGCTCATCCTGGCCTCGGACGGCGGGTCGTTCCTGCCCATCGGCGGCTTCGACGAGCGTGATCCGGCACCGACGCTCGCGGCATTCCAGACGCTCGTCGCCGACGGGAAGCTGCGGTACGTGATCGGCGGCAACGGGGGCTTTGGCGGTGGCGGAGGCCCATCGGGCGGGCTCGGCGGCACCGACACCGCGAGCACCGCGGCCGGTCAGATACGCACGTGGGTCGTGGCGAAGTGCACCGAAGTCATGGACGCCCCGATGTCAGGCCTCTACTCCTGCGGCGCATGATGGGCTGCGACAGCTGTCTCAGCCGAGGTGCTGAACGAGTGCGCCGAGGCGGCGCACCGATGCGGACTTGCCGAGCAGCTCCATCGATTCGAACAGCGGCGGCGATACGCGTCGTCCGCTGACGGCAACCCGGAGTGGGCCGTAGGCGACTCGCGGCTTCAGCCCCAGACCGTCGATCAGCGCCGCCGACAGCGCATCCTGCACCGCCGCAGCGGTGAATCCGTGCTCGGGTACCAGCTCGAGTGCTCCCACGGATGCCACGAGTACCTCTCCCGCATTGGCGGGCAGACCCTTCAGCGCATCGTCTTCGTACACGACATCGTCGCGGAACAGGAAGCCCAGCAGCCCGGCCGCCTCACCGAGCAGCTGCATGCGCTCCTGCACGAGAGGCGCGGCGGCATCCAGTGTCGCCTGCTGCACGGCGGTGGGCGGATTCTCGATCAGACCCGCGGCATGCAGATACGGAACGAGCCGGGCGGCAAAGTCCTCGGCGGCGAGCATTCGGATGTGGTCACCGTTGATCGACTCGGCCTTCTTCTGGTCGAAACGGGCGGGATTGGGGTTCACGTCGACGATGTCGAACGCGGTGACGAACTCCTCGAGAGAGAACACGTCCCGATCCGCCGCGATCGACCAGCCCAGGAGCGCGAGGTAGTTCAACAGCCCCTCGTGGATGAAGCCTCGCTCACGATGGAGGAACAGGTCGGCCTGGGGATCGCGCTTGGACAGCTTCTTGTTGCCGGTCTCGCCGAGGACGAGCGGCATATGACCGAATCGGGGCATGAAGTCGGTCACACCGGCCTCGATGAGCGCACCGTAGAGGGCGAGCTGACGCGCCGTCGAGGGCATGAGGTCCTCGCCGCGGATCACGTGGGTGATGCCCATGAGCGCGTCGTCCACCGGATTGGTGAAGGTGTAAAGCGCCTGGCCACCGGCGCGCACGACGACGAAGTCGGGGAAGGAGCCGGCAGGGAACGTCACCTCGCCGCGGATGAGGTCGAC
>NZ_BADB01000293.1:0-10939 GCF_000333415.1 Microbacterium sp. B24
GCGCATCCCGGCGCGAGTGCGTCGCACGCCGCCCGCAGTCCGCGCGCGAGAGCCTCGACGAACGCGACCGGCGTGTCATCGGGAAGCGTGAGAGCCACCACCAGCGCGGTCGGGCGGGCGCCCATCGCGGCGATGTCGGAGAGGTTGACCGCGGCGGCCTTCCAGCCCAGGTCCTCCCCGCTCGACCACGCGAGCCGGAAATCGGGGCCGTGCACGAGCGTGTCGGTCGAGACCACGACGCGGCCGTCCGGAGCCGCCAGCACCGCGGCATCGTCGCCGGGCCCGACGAGCGCGCGCGACGAGCCGTCGAGGACGGCGAAGATGCGCGACAAGAGCTGCCGCTCCCCCAGGTCGCGGACGGTCGGGGCGATCGGTGTGCTCACCGCTCCACGGTAGCCTGGAGTGATGTCCCGCTCGCGCCTGATCGTCGCCCCTCTGAGCGTGGCAGTGGCGCTCGGCATCGCCCTCGGTACCGCCGGCTGCAGCTCCACCGTCTCGATGACACCGGCGAAGGGAGCCAACGACCCGGCATGTGCGGCGGTGACCTCTCGTCTGCCAGCCACCGTCGACGGCCAGCCGCGCCGATGGACCGACGCCCAGGCCACGGGTGCGTGGGGCAGCCCCGCCAGCGTCCTGCTGACGTGCGGGCTCGACGCGCCTGGACCGTCGACGCTCGTCTGCCAGACCGTCGACGGCATCGACTGGCTGATGGATGATTCCGAGGCGCCAAAGTACCGGTTCACCACGTTCGGTCGTACCCCCGCGGTGCAGGTGTACCTCGACTACGACGTCGTCAGCGGACGCGACGTGCTCAGCGCACTGTCCTCCGCCGTACAGCAGCTGCCCACGGATGGCCGCAGCTGCATCGCCCGCCCGTCCTCCTAAGAGGACCCGTGCCGGTCGTCAGCGCACGCGCGCGAGATCGATCAGCTCGCTGATGAGGTCGCGGTAGCTCATTCCCGTCGCGATCCAGCACTTCGGAAACATCGAAATGGGCGTGAACCCCGGCATCGTGTTCACCTCGTTGACGAAGAACTCGGTTCCGGTGAAGAAGAAGTCGACTCGAGCCAGACCCTCGCCGCCCAGCGCCTCGAACGCACGGGCAGCGACGCGCTGCATCTCGGCGAGCTCACCAGCCTGCAGCCGGGCGGGGCAGACGAGCTCGATGCCGGCGGCATCGAGGTACTTCGCCTCGAAGTCGTAGAAGTCCCGTCCCGTGATCACGATCTCACCGGCGACGCTGACACGCGGGGCATCGCCGTCTCGGCCGGCAAGCACCCCGCATTCGACCTCGCGGCCGACGACCGCCTGCTCGACCAGCACCGCGCCGTCTTCCGCGAAGGCGGTCGCCAGAGCGGCATCCAGCTCGCTCCACTCGGACACCTTCGACACGCCGACGCTCGACCCGGCGCGGGCCGGCTTGACGAACGCCGGCAGCCCGAGCGCGCGGATGCGCCGGTACCACAGGTCGCTGTCACGCGCCAGCGCCGCCTCGGTGACGGTGACCCAGGGAACGACAGGGACGCCGGCAGCCTTCAGAACGCTCTTGGTGGTGTGCTTGTCCATGCCGATCGCCGACATCAGCAGCCCAGCGCCGACGTAGGGCAGATCGAGTAGCTCGAGGAAGCCCTGGATCGTGCCGTCCTCGCCGAAGCGGCCGTGCAGGATCGGGAAGACGACGTCGACATCGCCGAGGGATCGAATGCCGTCGGCATCCTGAACGCGCAGCTCGCGGGAGCGGATGGAGTCCGGCCACAGGATGCGGGTGCCGTTGTCGACGACTTCGGGCAGGCGCTCGGGATCGAGCGCGAACTTGTCGGGATCGTCGTCTTCGAGGACGAACGCCCCCTCGCGCGTGATACCTACCGGAATGACCTCGAAGCGGTCACGGTCGATCGCCTGAAGCACGCCGCCCGCCGTCGCGGAACTGATCGCGTGCTCGCTGGAGCGCCCTCCGAAGAGCACCGCCACTACCGCTTTGTCCATTCTGGGTCCTCTCGCCCGTGGGCTTGTCGTCGTCGGTGGTGAGATGCGGCGCGATGTCGCGGGGATTCATGGTGCCGTCCAGAACCATCTTGACCTGTTCCACGATGGGCATCTGCACGCCGGAGGCACGCGCCAGCTGCAGCACCGGCGCCACCGAGGCGAGCCCTTCGGCAGTCTGGTTCATCTGCTTGACGACGTCCTGGAAGCTGTAGCCCTGGCCGAGGAGTCGCCCGGCGGTGTTGTTGCGGCTCAAGGGGGACTGACAGGTCGCGATGAGGTCGCCGAGACCGGCGAGCCCCTGCAACGTCTCGGGCTGTGCTCCTTGGGCCACGGCGAAGTCGGTCATCTCCACGAGACCGCGTGTGATGATCGATGCCTTCGTGTTCTCGCCGTACCCGACGCCGTCGACGATCCCGATGGCGACGGCGATGAGGTTCTTCAGCACGCCGCCGAACTCCGTGCCGATGACGTCCGTGTTCACGAACGTGCGGAAGTAGCCGTTGCGAGCGCGACGTGCGACGGCTTCGGCGGTCTCGCGACTGGTGGAGGAGATGACCGCCGCCGTCGGCTGCTCGCGGGCGATCTCCAGGGCGAGGTTCGGCCCGGACGCGACCGCGATGCGGCCCGCGTCGCAGTGCAGCTCCTCGGCGATCACCTCGCTCATCCGCAGTCCGCTGCGCTTTTCGACGCCCTTCATCAATGACACGATCGGGGCGTCGGTGTCGCGCACCAGGGGGCGCACCGCCTTCAGATTCTGCCGGAGGGCCTGGCTCGAGATCGCGAGGTAGACCTGCGACGCACCCTCCAGCGCCTCCGAGAGGTGCGTGGTCGCCGACATCGTGCGCGGCAGGTTGATGCCGGGCAGGTACTCGCTGTTGCGGTGCCCTTCCTGGATCTCCTGGGCCAGCTCCGCGCGGCGAGCCCACATCACCACGTGAGCACCGCCATCGGCGAGCACCTTGCCGAACGTGGTTCCCCAGCTGCCCGAGCCGATCACCGCGACCCGCGGCAACGCCGACTCACCCCTACGCGTCAAGGCGGCCCGTCTCGTTCTGCCCGTGCGCAGACGGGTTCCACCGTTCGCTCGGCGGCTGTTCATCACGCAAGGTGCCCAACAGCGCAGCGATGTCCGCCATCACGGCGTCGGTGGCGGCGACGAGGTTCGCAGACCCCGTCGCGCCGGGGCCAGTGAAGGCCGAGAGGTCGGTCGCCGGGCCGAGGGCAAGGCGAACGCGACGGCGCGGCGGCCAGAAGCGGAGCTTGCCGTACCGCGGGAGGATCTGCTGCACGCCCCACGTCGCCGCCGGGATGACGGGAATCGGCTCACCGGCGGCCAGCGCGAGGCGCACCGCGCCGGTCTTGCCGCGCATGGGCCACATGTCGGGGTCACGCGTGAGCGAGCCCTCCGGGTAGACGATGACGCCGCGGCCATGGGTCACCAGATCCTCCGACTGCTGAAGGGTCTGCTTCGCCGCGGCCGACGACGAGGCCCGGGCGACCGGGACCATGCCGGTCGCGCGCAAGGCCGCCCCGAGCACGGGAACGCGGAACAGGCTCTCCTTCGCCATGAACCGCGGTGCGCGGCCCATACGCCACGTGCCCACCGCGATGATCAGCGGATCGAACTCGCTGTAGTGATTCGGGGCCAGCACGTAGGGGCCTTCCGCCGGAAGGTGCTCCGCACCGCTGATCTCGATCTTCGCGAACCAGCCGACCGCCGGCACGATGATGGCCGCGAGCGGCCAGAAGACCGACGGACGCGTCTTCTCCGGAGAGGCCCGGCGCCGCGGCGCCGGGCGCGCCGTGCCCGTCATCCGACGACGTCGAAGTCGGCGCCGAGGATCGTGAGCTTCTCGAGGAACTTCTCGTATCCGCGACGAATGATGTCGACGCCCGCCACGCGCGAACGCCCCTGCGCCGCCAACGCCGCGATCACATAGCTGTAGCCGCCGCGGAGGTCCGGAACGACCACATCGGCGCCGTGCAGCGGTGTCGGGCCGGTGATCACCGCAGCCTGCTCCAGCGCACGGCGCGCCACGCGGCGATCGGGACTGGCGATGCCCTGGGGATGCACGACGATGTCGGCTCCCATCTTGTTCAAAGCCTGCGTGAAGCCGAGCCGGTTCTCGTAGACGGTCTCGTGCACCGTGGAAACGCCTTCGGCCTGTGTGAGGGCGACGATGAGAGGCTGCTGCCAGTCGGTCATGAACCCGGGGTGCACGTCGGTCTCGACGACGACGGGCTTCAACGCTCCCCCACGACGGAAGCGGATGCCGTCCTCATGGATGTCGAAGTCGCCGCCGACCTTGCGGAAGACGTTGAGGAACGTGAGCATCTCTTGCTGCTTGGCACCGCCGACGAAGATGTCGCCATCGGTGGCCAGTGCCGCGCACGCCCACGATGCGGCCTCGTTGCGGTCGAAGATGCTCCGATGGTCGTAGCCGCGGAGGGTGTCGACACCCTCGATGAAGATCACGCGGTTGGGCTCGTACGAGATGATCGCGCCCATCTTCTGCAGCACGGCGATCAGGTCCATGATCTCGGGCTCGATCGCGGCATTGCGCAGTTCGGTCGTGCCCTTCGCGCGCACCGCGGTCAGCAGGACCTGCTCGGTGGCGCCCACGCTGGGGTACGGCAGGGCGATGTTCGCGCCCGTGAGTCCGTTCGGAGCAGACAGCCGGATGCCGCTGGGCAGCTTGTCGACCGTGGCGCCGAAGGCACGCAGCGCATCCAGGTGGAAGTCGATCGGACGGTCTCCGATGCGGCATCCGCCGAGGTCCGGGATGAAGGCCTGGCCGAGCAGGTGCAGCAGCGGGCCGCAGAAGAGGATCGGAATGCGGGACGCACCGGCGTGTGCGTCGATCTCTTCCATGTGCGCGGAGACCGCACCGCGCGGGTCCAGCCGCAGCACGCCTTCTCCGTCATCGGTGACAGTGACGCCGTGCACCTCGAGCAGAGAGCGGACGACCTTCACGTCGCTGATGTCGGGGACATCGCGCAGCACGCTCTCGGTCTCACCGAGCAACGCCGCCACCATCGCCTTCGTTGCGAGGTTCTTCGCGCCCTTGACCTCGACGCGCCCCCTCAGGGGTCGTCCGCCGCGGATCTCGAGGACCGAAACCTCGCCTCCGGCGGGTGTGGACGCCGAAGCGCTCAGAAGGGTGTTCATGGATCGGACCTCACAGTGTGTGTCGAGGACGGGGATGCGAAAGACAGATGTTCGCCCCGGTTCGGGGCGCCATCCGGCCTAGCGAACGGGGAGCGTCCGCGGGCGCCACGCCTCGCGGCGCGCCTCGAACTGCGCGATCTTGTCCTCATTGCGCAGGGTCAGTCCGATGTCGTCCAGACCTTCGAGGAGCCTCCACCTAGTGTAATCGTCGATGTCGAACGAGACCCGGAGCTCGCCGATCGTGGCGGTGCGCTCGACCAGGTCGACCGTCATCTCGATGCCCGGCTCTGCGGCGATCCGGGCCCAGATGGCCTCCACGTCGGTCTCGGAGATCACCCCCGTGACCAGGCCTTGCTTGCCCGCGTTGCCACGGAAGATGTCGGCGAACTTCGGGCTCAGCACCACCTGGAAGCCGTAGTCGCGCAGCGCCCACACGGCGTGTTCACGACTCGAACCGGTGCCGAAGTCGGGTCCCGCCACGAGCACCGAGGCACGCGCGAAAGCCGGCTGGTTGAGGACGAAATCGGGGTCCTGTCGCCAGTTGGCGAACAGGGCGTCTTCGAAGCCGGTCTTGGTGACCCGCTTGAGATAGACGGCGGGGATGATCTGGTCGGTGTCGACCGCCGAGCGCGTCAACGCGGCCGCGATACCGGTGTGCGTCGTGAACTTCTCCATGTCAGGCCTCGACCTTCTCGACGGCGGGCAGATCGGACGGGCTGGCCAGCCGGCCCAGCACCGCCGTCGCGGCGGCGACCAGGGGCGACACCAGATGAGTGCGTCCTCCCTTGCCCTGGCGTCCCTCGAAGTTGCGGTTGCTCGTCGATGCGCACCGCTCCCCCGGGGCCAACTGATCGGGGTTCATCCCGAGGCACATCGAGCAGCCAGCGAAACGCCATTCCGCGCCGAAGGCGGTGAACACCTTGTCGAGTCCCTCCGCTTCGGCCTCCAGACGCACGCGCGCCGAGCCGGGGACGACCATCACACGGACGTTCTCTGCCTTCCGGCGGCCTTCGATGACCGAGGCGAAGGCGCGCAGGTCTTCGATCCGGCTGTTCGTGCACGAGCCCATGAAGACGGCATCCACCGTCACGTCCTTCAGCGGCGTTCCGGCCTGCAGGTCCATGTACTCGAGAGCCCGCTCCGCGGCGGCGCGCTCGTTGGCGTCCGCGAAGGATGCCGGGTCGGGCACGACGTCGCTCAGCGAGACGCCCTGGCCCGGGTTGGTGCCCCACGTGACGAACGGCTCGAGCTCGTTCGCGTCGAGGAAGACCTCGGCGTCGTAGACCGCACCCTCGTCGCTCGGAAGCGTGCGCCAGTAGGCGACGGCGTCGTCCCAGTCCCGACCCTGCGGTGCGTGCGGCTTGTCCTTGACGTACGCGAACGTCGTCTCGTCGGGGGCGATCATGCCGGCGCGAGCTCCCGCCTCGATCGACATGTTGCACATCGTCATCCGGCCCTCCATCGACAGCGACCGGATGGCGCTGCCACGGAACTCGAGCACGTAGCCCTGGCCGCCGTTGGCGCCGATCTTCGCGATGATGGCGAGGATGATGTCCTTGGCCGTGACACCCGGCTTGAGATCGCCCTCGACCGTGATCGCCATCGTCTTGAACGGTTTCAGCGGGAGGGTCTGCGTGGCGAGCACGTGCTCGACCTCGCTGGTGCCGATACCGAAGGCCATCGCGCCGAAAGCACCGTGCGTCGAGGTGTGACTGTCGCCGCAGACGACCGTGATCCCCGGCATGGTCAGACCCAGTTGGGGGCCGACGACGTGCACGATGCCCTGCTCCTTGTCGCCGAGGGAGTGCAGCCGTACGCCGAACTCCTCGGCGTTTCGGCGCAGGGTCTCGATCTGCGTGCGGCTGGTGAGATCGGCGATCGGCTTGTCGATCTCGAGCGTGGGAGTGTTGTGGTCCTCGGTCGCGATCGTCAGGTCGAGCCGGCGCACCGGACGCCCCTCGGCGCGGAGGCCGTCGAACGCCTGCGGGCTGGTCACTTCGTGCACGAGGTGCAGGTCGATGTAGATCAGGTCGGGCTGGCCGTCTTCGCCCTTCACCACGAGGTGGTCGTCCCAGACCTTCTCGGCGAGGGTCCGCGGGCGGTCGGGAATCGTTGTGCTCATGCTGTCTCGTTCTCCAGATAAGGGGATCAAGCCCGCGACGGACTCCGCGACGAGAGAGGGCTCAGAACGAGGTCTCGTCGCGGCGGCTAAGGAGAAGGCGAGCGATCCGCACCGGCTCAGACTACCACCGCGGCGATCGGCGCCGGATCGTCACCGCTCGTCGAGCGTGACGTCGCGCCCTTCCCTCCGCGCCGCGATGAGACTCGCCCCCGTGGCGACGACCATCGAGACGACGATGACGCCGAGCGACATCCACGTCGAGATGTCGGGCGCCCACGCGATGTTCTCGCCGCCGTTGATGAACGGCAGCTCATTCTCGTGCATCGCGTGCGCGATGAGCTTGACACCGATGAAGGCGAGGATGAAGGCGATGCCGTAGTGCAGGTACTTCAGACGGTCGAGAAGGTCGCCGAGCAGGAAGTAGAGCTGACGCAGGCCCATCAGCGCGAAGATGTTCGCCGTGAAGACGATGAAGGGGCTCTGCGTGATGCCGAAGATCGCGGGGATCGAGTCGAGCGCGAACAGCAGGTCGGTCATGCCGATCGCGACGAACACGATGATCATCGGGGTGAACATGCGCTTGCCGTCGACGACGGTGCGCACCTTCGGCCCGTCGTAGTCGTCGCTGATGTCGATCGTGCGACGCAGCAGCCGCACGACGACGGACTCCTTCTTGATCTCATCGTCGTGGTCGCCGCCCGGGAACGCCTGCTTCCACGCGGTGTAGATGAGGAAGGCGCCGAAGATGTAGAACACCCAGCTGAACTGCTCGATGATGGCGGCCCCGGCCAGGATGAACAGTCCGCGGAGGACCAACGCGATGATGATGCCCACCATCAGCACCTTCTGCTGGTAGCGCCGCGGCACGGAGAACTGGCTCATGATGAGCACGAAGACGAAGAGGTTGTCGATCGACAGGCTGTACTCGGTGAGCCAGCCGGCGACGAACTGGCCGGCGTACTCCCCGCCGGCGAACAGCCACATCAGTCCCGCGAAGATCAGCGCGAGAGTGACGTAGAAGACGACCCAGAGGCTCGACTCCTTCGGCGTCGGAATGTGCGGCCGCTGTGCGATGAGGGCGAGATCGGCGACGAGGATCAGCACCAGAACGATCAGCGAACCGATCTCGAACCAGACGGGGAGGTCCATGCAGGCCTTTCGAGGGGATGACGAAACGTCGAAAGTCTCTCCCCCGACAGCGGTGCTGCGGCGCGCGCCCGGGAACCCGACGTCGGGCCCGTGGTGACGGACGCGCGAGAACGGGATACTCCCTCTCGCTGCGACAACAATACCGGCTTCGATGACGCGCAGTTCTCTGAGACGATTCGCCGCTCGCGGACACTCACCCAGTGAGAGACGATGAGGACACCATGACCGACCACTCCGGCCTGCGCACCGACGCGGAGCTGGTCGCGGCCGCGGCCGCGGGCAGCGACCTCGCCTTCCGTACGCTCTATCGCTCTTACGCGCGCGCCGTCTACGCCGTGGCGCACGCGCTGGTGGGCACGGCGACGGATGCCGAGGACGTCACACAGGAGACGTTCCTCGTGGCGTGGCGCAAGATCGGCGCTCTGCAGCTGGAGAGCGAATCCCTCCTCCCGTGGCTCGTCACCATCTGCCGCTTCCAGGCCGCGAACCGCGTCCGGCGTCAGAAGCGCGACCGCGAGCATCTGGCGGCAGGAGTCGACGAGACCCTTCCTGCGGCGGTCGATGTCGAGCGCGCGGTGATCGACGCCGACCTCGCCGATCGGATCGCGGCGGAGCTGTCGGCACTCGGCCACGTGGATCAGGAGATCTTCCGCCTGTGCGCAGCCGAGGGCTACGGCTATCGCGAGGCCGCCGACCGACTCGGCATCAGTCACGGTGCGGTCCGAAATCGCCTCTCCCGCATCCGCAGCTCGCTGCGCACCACCATCACCTCGGAGGGGTCATGACCACGGAAGACAACGCACTGCCCGAGCTCGCCGACGACCGCGTGGACGTCATCGAGCAGCGGCTGTTCGCCCAGATCGCCGAGGAACGCAGCGCGCAGTGGCAGAAGGCGGAGAGAGACCGAGTGCGCGCCGTGCGCCGCGGACGTCTCTGGATGGGCGGTACCGCCGCAGCGGCGCTGGTCGCGGTCGCCGCGATCATCGCACCGTCCGTGCTGCACGCACTCTCCGGTTCCTCGGGCGCGTCGTCTGTGACATCCGTCTCTCTGGACGCCGGCAGCGCGATCGCCACCGCTCCGGATACCCGCACCGAGGGGATGAGCGGCGCAGACCCCTCCGGCGGCGGAGCAGCCTCCGATGGTGCCGTCGCGATAGCCACCGCAGAACGGCAGATCGCCGTGAGCGCGTCCGCCACCGTGGACGTGCAGGACGCGGCATCCGCGGCCCAGGCGATCGCGACGGCGGCAGCTGACACCGGCGGATACGTCGAATCTCAGAGCACGGGGACCTCGCCCGGGCAACCGGCCGTTCCGCTGTCCGACACGGGCAAGATGATGCCCGCTCCGGCGACCGCGTGGATCACCGTTCGGGTTCCCGCCGATGCGCTGTCACAGGTCGTGACAGGACTGTCCACACTCGGCACCGTCACCGCATCGCAGACCGACCGGCGGGACGTGACGACCGAGACCCTCGATCTTCGAGCTCGTGTCAGCGCGCTGGAGACCTCGGTCGCGCGTCTGACCGACCTCATGAAGCAGTCGAGCTCGACGGCCGATCTCATCGCCGCTGAGTCCGCCCTCTCCGAACGCCAATCGGAGCTCGACTCCCTGCGCCAGCAGTTGACCTGGACCGAGTCGCAGGTCGCGATGTCGACGCTCACGGTCTCGCTCGTGGAGCCGTCCCCCGCCGTGACCGCCGACCCGGCCGGCTTCGGCGATGGCGTCGCGGCCGGGTGGCACGGACTCATCGCCACGCTCAACGCCCTGGTCGTCGCGGTCGGGTTCCTGCTCCCGTGGCTCGGCGTGGGGCTCGTCGTCACGGCCGTCGTGGTGCTCGTCGTGCGAGCGCGTCGACGCCGTCGCAGCCGACGGAACGCTTCCGCGGAGAGGTGATAGGTTCCACGACGACGGCGGTGACGCACAGAAGCCCGGTCCGTCTGGACCGGGCTTCTGTCGTGGTGACCCCAGCGGGATTCGAACCCGCGTTACCGCCGTGAGAGGGCGGCGTACTAGGCCGCTATACGATGGGGCCGTACTTTTTCGCTGCGTAAGCAACCGTTCGATTATGCCATGACGATCGACGCCTCGCCAAATCGAGCCCAGGACGCACCGCGGGCTTGCCCGCGTCGCTCGAGAGGCGTTGACTGACGGCATGCGCGTCACCAAACACGAACACGCCTGCCTGCGCCTCGAGCGCGACGGCAGTCAGTTGATCATCGACCCGGGAAGCTTCACGCTCCCGCTGCAGGATCTCGCCGGCACCGTGGGCGTGGTTGTCACCCATCAGCACCAGGACCACTGGACCCCGGAGCACCTGGGCGCAATCCGCGAGCATTCCCCCGACGTGCCGATCTACGGCCCGCAAGGCGTCGCCGATGCGGCGGCGGACTTCGACATCACCGTCGTCGCGCCCGGCGACAGCGTGAGCGTCGGTCCGTTCTCGCTGCGCTTCTTCGGCGGGCGGCATGCCGTCATCCATGAGTCGATTCCGGTGATCGACAATGTCGGCGTC
>NZ_BADB01000292.1:0-1026 GCF_000333415.1 Microbacterium sp. B24
ATGCGCAACCCGCCGAGGCCGGTGCCGGCGACGCGAATCGCGGTCTCGACGCCGCGGCGGATGTCGTAGGTGTCGATGAGCAGCGTCGTGTCGGTGCCGTGTGCCGCGATCTGGCTGCGGAAGGCGTCCTCTTCGCTGTCGTGCAGCAGAGTCCACGCGTGGGCGGCGGTTCCCATCGTCGGGATGCCCCACTCCCGCCCTGCCTGCAGGTTGCTCGTCGCACCGAACCCGGCGATGTAGGCGGCGCGCGCGGCCGCGACGGCGGAACGCTCTCCGGCGCGGCGGGAGCCCATCTCGGCGAGGGGACGGTCCCCGGCGGCGATGCTCATGCGTGCGGCGGCGTTGGCCACCGCGGAGTCGTGGTTGAGGATGCTGAGGGCCAGCGTCTCGAGCACGACCGCTTCGGCGAAGGAGCCCTCGACGGTGAGTACCGGCGATCCCGGAAAGTACAGCTCGCCTTCGCGGTAGCCGCGGATGCTCCCGGTGAAACGGTAGTTCTCCAGATAGCGCAGGGTCTCGGCTCCGACGACGCGGTTGTCGCGGAGGTAGCGCAGCTCGTCGTCGCTGAAGCGGAACGCCCGCAGCTCCTGCAACAGCCGTCCGGTGCCGGCGACGACGCCGAAGCGGCGCGCTCCCGGGAGGCGCCGTCCGAACAGCTCGAACACGCAGCGGCGGGCCGCTGTCCCGTCCCGCAGGGCCGCATCGATCATGGTCAGCTCGTAGCGATCGGTGAGGAGGGCGGACGACGGGGCCTCGGCGCGGGTCATGCCGTCACTCTAGCGATGGCGCTGGTGACGTCGCCGTCAGCGCAGCGGCGGGTAGGGTGGAGAACCGTGAATGACGCACCGATCGGGATCTTCGACTCCGGTGTGGGTGGACTCACGGTGGCGCGCGCGGTCTCGCAGTTGCTGCCGCGCGAGTCGGTGCTGTACATCGGCGACACCGCGCATTCGCCCTACGGCCCCAAGCCGATCGCGGATGTCCGCCGCTACAGCCTCGAGGTGCTCGACACCCTCGGGATCAGGG
>NZ_BADB01000291.1:0-4326 GCF_000333415.1 Microbacterium sp. B24
CGCGCGCCCGGTTGGGGTTTCTCGACACGGATGCCATGCAGCTCCGCCAACGACTGCGCGAACAGCGCGGTCGCTTCGAGGAAGCCCACCGTCTCGACACCGGACAGGGCCAGGGTCATGCCGGTGCCGATGCCGGGGACCACCGCGGTGGCTCCCACGGCCGCGCCGCCGGTGGTCACGGCGGCCAGGTAGCGGCGTTCGAGCATCCGCACGATGTCGCTGGTCGCTGCCTCGGGGTGGCGCAGGCGGATGCTGCGCAGGTGCGCGATGACGGCGGGGCGCTGCACCTGAAGAACCCGGTCCAGGGCACGGATGGTCCGAGGGTGCTCGGAGGACCCTTCCGGCGGCAGGCCTCCGGCCCACGGCGCGTCATCGGGGAGCGAATGGATGCGGGGGATCTGGACCATGTCGGCACGATCCTATGGACGGCCCCTGGAGAGCGGCTGAGCGTTGACGCGCGGGTGTGGACGATCGGGGCGATCGTCGGACCGGCTTGCTAGGTTTGACGGGTGAGCGCCCCCCATCCGACCCCCGCGGAAGACGACGGCGTGCACGATCTGCCGCCGCTGCCGTCGGTGCCCGCTGCCGAGGCGGCAGCTCAGCTCGATCGCCGCGAGGACGAACCGGCGGCGGCGCCCGCGGTGCCCCGACCGCGTCGTCCCGCGGCACAGCGCGGCGCCCCGCGCGTACCGCGGCCACGCAAGCCCAAGGCCACGCTCCCGCCGCCCCCCGACGTGCCGCCGGAGGTGGCTGCCGCACGATTCGAGGCGGCCCCGCCGCCACCGCCGTCGTCCATCGACGCGGGAGCCGAGATCTCGGAGAGTCCCGACCTCGAACCGGCGCTGCCGGAGGCCACCGCTGAGGGTGAGCGAGAGCCTGAGGTCGAGGTCGAGGTCGAGGTCGAGCCGGAGGCCGTGATCGAGGTCGAGCCCGAGGTCGTGATCGAGGTTGAGCCCGAGGCAGAGGCCGAGCCCGTGATCGAGCCCGATCAGACCGTTGCGGACGACGCCCAGGTCGCGCCCAAGGGTGCCCTCGAGGTCGAATCCGTCGCGGACGACGTTCCCGACCCGGACGCGGCGGCATCCGCGCTCGCGGAGATGCTGGCGGCGACGGGACCCGCCTCGACGGCCGATACCGATGAGTCCGTCGACGACGCCGGCGCGAACGTGCAGATCGAAGCGGTGCGTCTGAGCGGGGTCACGAAGACATTCGGCGCGACCGTCGCGGTCGACGCGATCGATCTGCGAATCCCGGCCGGCACTTTCTACGGGATCGTGGGCCCCAACGGTGCGGGCAAGACGACGACGCTCTCGATGATCGCGGGTCTGCTCCGCCCCGACAGCGGTGAGATCCGCATCGCGGGTGTCGACCTGGCATCCGCGCCTCGTCAGGCGAAACAGAAGATGGGCATCCTGCCCGACCGCCTGCGCACTTTCGACCGGCTGACCGGCAGGCAGCTGCTGCACTACTACGGAGTACTGCGCGGACTGCGCTCGGCCGTCGTGGAGAGTCGTACGGCGGAACTCGCGCGGGCGTTCGATCTCACCGACGCCCTGTCGCGGCCCGTGTCGGATTACTCGGCCGGTATGACGAAGAAGATCATGCTCGCCGGAGCCATGATCCATTCACCCCGCGTGCTCGTCCTGGATGAGCCGTTCGAGTCGGTCGACCCGGTCTCGTCGGCGGTCGTCCTCGACATCCTCTCCGCCTACGTCGCGCACGGCGGCACGGTCGTGCTGTCCAGTCACGGAATGGAGCTCGTCGAGCGTGTCTGCTCCGGACTCGCGGTGATCGTCGGGGGTCGTGTGCTCGCCGAGGGGACCGTCGACGAGGTGAGGGGAGAACTCACTCTCGAGCAGCGCTTCATCGAGCTGTCCGGCGGCATCAGCGACGCGGAGGGGCTCGAGTGGTTGCACACGTTCTCCGACTGAGGCTCGACCTCCTCGTCGGCGCCCTGCGCGCAGACCGACGCCAGATCGCGCGCATACTCGTGGGTGTCGCCGTGGTCGCGCTCGTCGTTGGCGCCGTGTGTGTCGCCGCATGGCGGCTGCGCTCGTCATCGGAGGACGCGGCATTCGCGGTGACGATGGTCGCGGCATCCGCTCTCACCCTCGGATTCTTCGTCACGGCCCTGGTGGGGGGCGTGGACGATCAGCTCGACCCGCGGCGATTCTCCGTCGTCGGAGCGTCGCCTCGCGCGACGGCCGGAGCGACGCTGCTGGCGAGCATGATCAGTGTGCCAGCGATCGCCCTGATTGTCGTCGCGGTGGCGTTGAGCGCGCTGTGGGCTGATCGTGGCGCTGCGGCGTGGGTGTGCATCGTCTCCGCCGTCCTCGGCGTGCTCACGTGCCTGCTGCTCGCGAAGATCGGCCTGGCCCTCGCGGGCATGGTGCGCGATCATCGCTCCAGAGAGCTGACGGGGGTGTTCCTCATCGCCCTGATCGTGGTCGTCGTTCCTGTCGTGGTCTTCCTCGCATCCCTGCAGTGGACCGACGGCGTACCGTCCGCTCTGGTCGCGGCCGTCGACCTTCTGGCGCTCACTCCTCTGGGCGCGCCATGGGCGCTGCCCGAACGCGCACTCAGCGGTGGCGGAGCGGGCCCGGCCGTTGTCGCGGCGCTGTCGGTCGCGGTGCTCGCGGCACTGTGGTTCTGGCTCGTCGACCGGTTGATGACGACCACCGAGCGCCCGGGGGTCGCGCGTCAGAAGCGCGGGCTGGGGTGGTTCGATCTGACGGGCGGCACAGCGGCCGGTGGCATTGCGGCACGCAGCATCGTCTATTGGTTCCGTGATCCGCGTTATCTGGTCAACATCATCATCGTGCCGATCGCGGCGGCCCTGACGATCATCCCGCTCGTGCTGGTCGGCGTGCCGATCGAGCTCGCGGTGCTGCTTCCGGCCCCACTGATCGCGCTCTTCTTGGGCTGGTTGCCGCACAACGACCTCGCCTACGACTCGACGGCTCTCTGGATGCACATCGCGGGCGCTGTGCGCGGCGCGGCCGATCGGGCCGGACGGCTCGTGCCGATCACGGTCGTCGGCGCGGTGCTGCTGGCGGTGGCCGTGCCGGTGACGATCTCCCTGCACGGGCGTTGGGCGATGCTCCCGGCGATGGCGGGCGTATGCGCCATCCTGTTCCTGGGCGGGCTCGGATTGTCCTCCCTCACCTCTGTCATCGCTCCCTACGCCGTCTCCCGACCCGGCGACAGCCCGTTCCAGCAGCCGCAGCGCACCGGCGGTGGACTCTCGCAGGCGGTGGTGATGTTCGGGGCGATGCTCCTGAGCGTTCCGACGCTGTGGTGCGCCTGGCTTGCGTTGACGGCGGACGAGAGCTGGGCGTGGATCGCACTGTGGGCAGGTGCGGGGTCGGGCGCGGTGGTGCTGCTGATCGGGATCTTCGCCGGCGGAGCCGTGTTCGATCGCACTGGCGAGCGTCTCATGGAGTTCGCCGAGTCGACGTGACCCTGGGGACGAACCCGTCCACGGGTGCCTCGCCGCCGATAGAATCGGTCACCATGAGCCCCCTCGACAGTCCCGATGCACCCGGTGACGGCGGCGTCGCCACCCTTGATCGTGAGCTCGAAGAGCTTCTGCGCGAGGAGAACATCGAGCCCGGCGACCACGAGCGGTTCTCGCACTACGTCAAGAAGGACAAGATCCTCGAGTCCGCCCTCACGGGCAAACCGGTGCGTGCGCTGTGCGGCAAGAAGTGGACTCCCGGCCGTGACCCGGAGAAGTTCCCGGTGTGCCCCACGTGCAAGGAGATCTACGAGTCGCTCATGAGCTGAGCGGTCCCGCTCACGCGTCGATGTAGACGGTGGGCAGCGCCGGGTCGGACCTGCTCAGGGCGAGCCCCGTCACAGGGAGTTCCTCGCGAACGATCCCGTGATGCTCCCGCGCGCGCGCAACACCGCCCGCCCCCTCGAAGGCGGGGTCGGGCTCGCCCGCCTCGACCAGCGAGACCTGCAGGGCGCGGGCGTCGGGATGGTCCGCCGCCGTCTGGATCTCGTCGAATCCGTCGGAGACGGCGATGAGCTCGCTGGTTGCCGTGCCCCGGGAGAGGGTGCGGAACGCGGCCTTGCGACCGCCCTTGGACCCCTTGTCGGTGGAGGTCTTGGCCACCGCGACCCAACCACCCGCGGCATCCTGCCGAGCGACGAGTTTGTAGACCATCCCTGCCGTCGGCGCGCCGGAACCGGTCACCACGGATGTCCCGACGCCGTAAGCATCGACAGGGGATGCCGCGAGCGCTGCGAGGGCGAACTCGTCGAGGTCGCTCGTCACGGTGATGCGCGTTCCGGTCGCGCCGAGCTCGTCCAGCTGCGCGC
>NZ_BADB01000290.1:0-6791 GCF_000333415.1 Microbacterium sp. B24
CGGCGATGGAGGCGTCGATCCCGCCTCCGCGGGCCGGGGGTGGCCGCAGAACGAGTTGCTCCACACTCCCGGCCACGTCTTCTTGTCGAGCGCTCGCCGGGTGACGAGGGTTTCGCCGCGCGAGTTGTACACGTGGCAGGAAAATGCCAGATGAAGGGCGGTATCGGTGCCGTGGACGCTTGCCTTCGGCGCCGTCCCGATCTCGTCCCCGTTGTCATCGAGCAGGACCACGTATTCTGTCGGGGACACGATCTTCTCCTTATTGCTAGTTTAGCTAGCGATTTTAAGGGATACTACCTTTCGAGTGAGGGGGGTGTCCAGCGTGACAGACCGGTGGATCCCAACGACGGAGCGCGACCAGCTCGTGCGCGAGGCGCTCGTCGCCGTGCGCTCCTTCAGCGATTCTATGGACCGCATGCACGGCGTGCTCCGCAGCGACATGGATATGAACGGTTCGGATTTGGCGGCCCTGCGCATGCTGATCGTCCGCGAGCAGCGAGGTGAGTGGGTGTCTCCGCACGAGATCGCAAGACACCTCGCCATCTCCACCGCCTCGACGACGAAGCTTCTCGATCGCCTCGCCGAGCGGGGACACATCGAACGCCGTCCTCACCCGGCCGATCGGCGCGCCCGCATCGTCGTGCTCACCGACCGCGCCCGGAGCGAGTTCTATCGCCATCTCGGCGCGCGCATGGCGAAGATGCGCGATGTCATGGATGCCTACAGCGATGACGAGCTGCGTGCGATCGCCCGTTTCCTCGATGACATGGACGAGGCGATGGTCGACTGAATTCCGCCGCAGACGTAGAAACGAAGAAGGCGTCCCGATCGGGACGCCTTCTTCGTTGACCGGATGACACATCCGACCGATTGGTTGCGGGGACAGGATTTGAACCTGCGACCTCTGGGTTATGAGCCCAGCGAGCTACCGAGCTGCTCCACCCCGCGGCACAAGGAATAGCCTAACACGGGTTTTGCCCACCGGTGCACACCCGCCCGACGAGCCGGCGGTCGTTGCTCCGGGCACGGTGGTTCGGGAGGATGGGACGACCGCGTCACGCACACGCCCATCGCGACGGGATCGATATCGGGGCGCCCCAGTGATCACTCCCGAGAGGACACAACCGATGAGAACGGATGCCGTCGGCATCGCCGTCGCACAGTTCGCGCCCACGGCGGACAAGGCCGACAATCTGCGCGTCATCGACGAGCTGGCCGGTGTGGCCGCGGATCGCGGGGCCGAGGTCGTGCTCTTCCCCGAATACTCGAGCTACTTCGTCGACCCGTTCGATGCGACGCTCGCCGCCAACGCGGAGCACCTGGACGGGGCATTCGTCGCGGGACTGACGGCGATCGCTTCGCGTCGCGGTGTCGTGGTTGTCGCGGGGATGGTCGAACACGGTGCGACCCCGCGCGTGCGCAACACCGTTGTCGCCGTGGACGCGACCGGACTTCAGGCGGTGTCACGCAAGCTTCATCTCTACGACGCGTTCGGGCAGCGAGAGTCCGACTGGGTCGAGCCGGCGCCTGTCAACGCTCCGGAAACCTTCGAGGTGGGAGGGCTGACCATGGCGCTGATGACCTGCTACGACCTTCGCTTTCCGGAGGTGGGGCGCGTGCTCGCCGACGCAGGCGCTCACGTGATCCTGGTAGCGGCGGAGTGGGTCAGAGGGCCGCTCAAGGAACAGCACTGGCGAACGCTTCTGCATGCGCGTGCCATCGAGAACACCCTCTACGTGGCAGGCGCCGATCATCCGCCCCCGCTCGGCGTCGGCGCCTCGATCGTCGTCGATCCTCAGGGCGTGGAGATCGCCGGGGTGGGAACCGCGACCGACGTGGCCGTCGGTTTTGCGGATGCCGGGGCCATCGACCGTGTCCGACGCGTCAACCCGGCGCTGCAGTTGCGGCGGTTCAGGGTCGAGCCGCGTTGATCAGCGCCAGTCGGCGGCTTGCCTCGGCGATGACGTCCGTCCGTTTGCAGGCAGCGAAGCGCACCAGCGTGGCATAGTCGGAGCGGTGTTCGGGAGCGACGAATGCCGTGAGCGGAATTGCCACGACACCGGCGCGTGCCGGCAGTTCGCGGCAGAAGTGTGCCGCGTCAGTTCCGGGTTCCATCAGTGCCGTGGCATCCGCCACCGTGAAGTAGGAGCCGGCCGGCGTCGACACCGTGAACCCCGCGGCACGCAGTCCCTCGGCGAGTCGGTCGCGTTTCCGCCCCAGTGTGGCCGCGATCTCGGTGAAGACGGCGTCGGGAAGTCCGAGACCGACGGCGACGGCGTCCTGGAACGGCGTCGTACTGACGTAGGTGAGGAACTGCTTGACCGCCAGGACGGCGTCGATCAGGTCGGCGGGACCGGTGATCCACCCGATCTTCCATCCCGTGGTGGAGAACGTCTTGCCCGCTGAGGAGATCGACAGGGTGCGCTCTGCGGCTGCGGGATCTGTCGCGATCGGAACATGGGCGCCGTCGAAGACGAGGTGTTCGTAGACCTCGTCCGTGACGATGAGAGCGTCGTGATGCTCTGCCAGCCGGACGATCTCGGCGCGCACGTCCGCGGAGAAGACGGCGCCGGTCGGATTGTGTGGATCGTTCACCAGAATGATCCGCGTGCGGTCGGTCACGGCGGCCGCAAGGAGGTCGAGGTCGGGCTGGAAGTCGGGCCATCGCAGCGGCACGGTGACCAGTCGCGCGCCGGTCAGCGCCACGATGGCCGCGTACGCGTCGTAGTAGGGCTCGAAGACGACGACCTCGTCCGCAGGAGAATCGATCAGCGCCAGCAATGTGGCGGCCAGCGCCTCGGTCGCTCCCGCGGTCGTCACGACCTCGCGGTCGGGATCAACGGTGAGCCCGTAGAAGCGCGCCTGATGCGCGGCGATCGCTTGGAGCAGGGCGGGGACGCCGCGACCAGGCGCGTACTGATTGCGTCCGTTCGCGATGGCCGCGCGGGCCGCCTCCAGAACCACGGCGGGGCCGTCCTCGTCGGGGAAACCCTGGCCGAGGTTGATCGCCCCCGATTGTGCGGCCAGCGCACTCATCTCCGCGAAGATCGTCGGGGCGGCGACTCCCGATGCGGACAGTAGTCCCGCGCCCTGTGCCGTGCGGCGCCACGTGCCCGGAATCTCTCGCATCGCGCTCAGGCTACATGCATAGGCTGGGCGAGGTGCGGGCATAAGCAACACACAGAATCGCGCGACATCCTGGTCAGGTCTTGGGAAGAAGGAAGCACACATGAGCGAGAACACCCCCACCAACAGCGAACCGCAGGATGGCGCCGCGCAGGGCATCGATGCCGCGCAGCAGCGTGAGACCGCGCCGGAGCGTCCGCCGCTGCCCGAGCAGTCGGCCACGCACGCGGCTCAGAATTCGCCGGCAGGCGCCGCGACCTCCGCGCCCGCCGGTACGCCGGAGCCGGGCACCGGCTACGCCGCGCAGGCGCCGTACACGGCCCCGACCCCGCCGACGGCTCACACGCCGAGCCCGCAGGCGCCCCACGCGTCCTACCCGGCCCCGTCGTACGGCAGCCCGGCCTTCGGTACCTCGGCGTTCGGCACTCAGGCCACGGCCGTCTACCCGGCTGCGACGACCGCAACGGAGCACGCGCCGTCGGCGAAGCTCGGTGCGGGCAAGATCGTCGGCATCATGGTCGCGGCGGCGCTCGTCGGTGGCGCGGCCGGAATCGGGGGAGCCGCGGCGGGGGCGTCGTTCTTCCCGCAGTCGCAGACCGTGGTCAGCGGAGCACCCTCCACGGTGACGGTGAACAACACGGCCTCGGTGAATCAGACGACGGCGATCGCCGCGAAGGTCGTCCCGAGCGTGGTCACGATCTCGGCGACCGCGGGCTCTTCGGGCGGCACCGGGTCCGGGGTGGTTCTCACCTCCGACGGCTACGTCGTGACGAACACACATGTCGTGACGCTCGACGGTCAGACCGCCGACGCGAAGCTGTCGGTCACCGCATCGGACGGCAAGGTGTACGCGGCGACCATCGTCGGCACCGACCCGACCTACGACCTCGCGGTGATCAAGCTCACTGATGCATCGGGGCTGACTCCGATCGAGTTCGGCGACTCGTCCAAGCTCAACGTCGGCGACGCGACGGTCGCCGTCGGAGCTCCGTTGGGCCTGTCGAACACGGTGACCACGGGGATCGTCAGCGCTCTCAACCGCTCGATCCAGATCGCCTCGTCGGCCGCGCCGAAGGGTGACTCGCAGGATCAGACCCCCCAGCAGGGTGACGGCAACGGCTCGCCGTTCCAGTTCGACTTCGGCCAGGGGCAACAGCAGTCGACCGCGCAGAGCTCCATCTCCATCGCCGTGATCCAGACGGATGCCGCCATCAACCCCGGCAACTCCGGTGGTGCGCTCGTCGACGGCGAGGGCAAGCTGATCGGCATCAACGTCGCCATCGCCTCTGCTGGCGGCTCGAGCTCCAGCGGTCAGTCCGGGTCGATCGGTGTGGGCTTCTCGATCGAGTCCGACATCGTCAAGCGCATCACCGACGATCTGATCAAGAACGGCACCGCCACGCATGGTCTGCTGGGTGCAGGTGTCCGTGACGCCGCCACCCAGGAGGGCGCCACGACCGCCGGAGCCTACATCGCGGACGTGACTTCGGGCGGTGCCGCTGCTGCGGCGGGTCTGAAGAAGGGCGACGTCGTGACGTCGTTCAACGGAGTGCCGATCACCAATGCCACCGACCTGACGGCACAGGTGCGGGCGCTCGCTGCGGGATCGAAGGCGACGATCGTCTACGACCGCGGAGGGAAGACGAGTTCCGCCGAGGTCACGCTCGGCCAGCTCCAGCAGTAGCGTCGCTCCCCGCCCGCCGCAGCCGGGCGCCACCGAAGGCCACCGTGCGAGTTCCTCTCACGGTGGCCTTCGTCGTCGCGCGAGAGGGGAGCGGAGTCAGTCTGCGAGCAGACGCTCGATCGCCGAGAGCGGGATCGCGAGCCAGGCGGGCCGATGCCTGGCCTCGTAGATGGCCTCGTAGACCGCTTTGTCGAGTTCGAGCGCGTTGAGCAGGATCTGGGCGGTCGCGCCTCCGGTGTCGGAGTATCCGTCGAGAAAGGCGGTACGTGCCGAGCGGGCCCAGGCGTCGGCGGCCTCGTCGACAGCGCCGTCGTGCTGCTGGGGCGCGCGCTGCAGTCGCAGCGATCCCGCGACGTAGTCGAACGAGCGCAGCATGCCGGCGATGTCGCGCAACGCGAGATCCGGTGCGCGTCGCTCGGCGATCGGTCGCATCGGTTCTCCCTCGAAGTCGAGCAGCATCCAGCCCCGCGTCGGCGAATGCAGAACCTGGCCGAGGTGGTAGTCGCCATGCACTCGCTGCAGGGCGGGCCAGGAGGAGGCCTCGGCGGCGGCGTAGATCCGGTCGATTGCCGCCGCGTGGGCGGCGAGCGCAGGCACTTCCACCGCCGCGATGGCACGTCGTCGCCGCCACGCCGCGCTGATGGCGCGCCGGGCGACCCCGTCCGCGCGCGGGGTGGGGAACAGGCGGGCGAGATCTCGATGGACCGCGGCGGTGACCTGACCGAGGGAGGCGGCTTCGGCGGTGAAGTCGGTGTTGACGGCCGCCGCGGCAAGAGCCACCCGCCAGGCGTCATCGACGTCGGGCAGGAACTCCTGCGCGAATGCCAGCGATCCCCGCTCTGAACCGCCGCCCGGCGCCATCGTCCAGCGGCCGTCGAGATGGCCCACGACGGGGGGAACGTGGCGGCTGCCGGCGGCTGCGAGGGCGGACTGGAGTTCGATGTCCGGGTTGATGCCCGGATGCAGGCGGCGGAACACCTTGCAGATCGTCGGCGCGGCGTCGCGTGGACGGTAGATGATCGAGGTGTTCGACTGCTCGCCGACCAGCACCTGCGACGGACCGTCCAGATCGCTGCGACCCAGTTCGGCGAGCAACGCCGAGGCGAAGGCGTGATCGTGCGGTCCGTCGATCAACGCACGACCCTCGTGGACCGCGATCGTCCACGGCTCCGTGACATCGGCGGGACGGGTCACGAGCGGAACCTGATAGACGATGGCGTCCTCGTCGTCGCCGTCGGCGACGATCAGGACCTGAACGGCCGCATCCGGGTCGCCGGTCGTCAGCTCGCGTTCGTCGAGAATCCGCAGGCGGGGTGAGCGTCCGGTCGGCGAGTACCACCGCTGCTGCGGCATCCACACAGCCAGGTGCCCCAGCGTCGTCTGCATGCGTCGAGGCTAGTCAGGGGGTCACGGGCTGTCGAGGTCGCCGGTCTGATCGTTGCCGTCGCGGTCGGCCTCGGTCGAGGACGATGACGTCGTGAGAAAGGTCTCGAGCGGAACCGAGATCGCGACGCCAGCAGCGCCGAACACACCGAGATCGTCGATCGGCGGCGGCAGCACTTCTGCCGGCTGCGGCTGTTCCCGCGGGTCTGCGGGCAGCCCGCCCCACTCGGACGGATCCTCGGGCCGACTCTGGAAGATACCCATGCGCCCATTGTGCGCGATGCGGCTGCGACGAGCGCTCGCCGCGCGGGATCACCCGGGTTCGCGGTCCCCGTCATCCGGTGTGAGGGGCCGACCGGACTTGCGCGCGCCGCGGCGCGGAACAAGACCGGCGACGGCCGTCACGGCCGATCGCCCGCGGTCGCCGATGGTGCTGCCGGTGCGCCGGACGAAGCCGAACGCGGTGCTCTCGAGACGTGTCGCGCCCGGCCGTGGCTCGAGCTCGGCGGGGTACTGCAGCGGCGCTCCTCCGAAAGCGCGCCGCGATCCGACCACGACGCGTCGCCCGAGCAGGTGATTGCCGGTGCCGCCCACGGCG
>NZ_BADB01000289.1:0-2447 GCF_000333415.1 Microbacterium sp. B24
ACCGGATGCCGATCGCGCGCGCATCGTGGGTGAGGATCTCCGCCACGGGCGACGCCGTGTGCACGGTGGCGCCCTGGGCCTCGGCCACACGGGAGACGGCCGCGATCACCTCGGTGAAGCCGCCCTGTGGGTAGAGGACGCCCTCGTCCAGGTCGAGGTGGCTCATGAGGTGGTACAGGCTCGGCGCATCGTAGGGGGATGATCCGAGGAAGACCGCGGGGTAGCCCAGGATCTGGCGCAGGACGGGATCGGCGAAGCGCCGCGCGACGTGGTCGTTGAGCGATCGCGTGAGCAGGGGAGCGAGGCGAGGCAGCTGACCGGCCACGGCCGGGGCCCGCAGACCCTTCGTGGAGGCGTAGGTGTCGTAGAGGAACCGCGACACGGCGAGGTCGTACGCATCGTGGGCCGAATCGAGGTACTCGTCGAGACGTGCTCCGGCGCCCGGCTCGCGGCTCTCGAAGAGCTCCCGCGCCTGCGCGCGACCGGACACCACGTCGATCGGATCGCTGGGTGCGGCGCCGTTTGGCTCGGGATAGACGCGATAGGCGGGGGTCAACGGCACGAGATCGAGCTGCTCGGCCGCTGTGGTGCCGCACAGGCGGAAGAAGTGATCGAAGACCTCGGGCATGAGATACCAGCTCGGTCCCGTATCGAAGCGGAAGCCGTCGCGCTCCCACGAGCCCGCTCGACCGCCCAGCTCGGGGGAGGCCTCGTGGAGGTCGACTCTCCAGCCGTCGCGCGCGAGCAGGGCGGCGGTGGCGAGCCCTGAGATGCCTCCGCCGATGACGAGGGCCGTGCGGCTCATGCGGTGCTCCGTTTCGGGGGGCGGCCGGCGAGGGCACGGGCCGCGATGGTTGCTTTGACGGGGGTGGGCACGGAGACCCGCGCGGTCTCGTCGTCATCGCGCAGGCGGCGGGAGAGCTCCGCGAACAGGCCGTGTGCGGTGGTCACCGCGCGCCGGCAGTCGGCGGGCAGGTCGGCGATCGCCCGCGCGGCGGCATCCAGGTCGGCGTCGATGCGGTCGAGGACGGCGATGCGGTCGCGGTGTCCGTCCTGGAGGCCGAGGTAGTCGCGACCGAGGCGGTTCTCGTCGTCCGCGCGGTCGCGGAGGAAGTTCACGTCCTGGAAAGCGGCGCCGAGGCGGCGGGCGCCGTCGACGAGAGCCGGATCGGCAATCAGCGGTGCGCTGCGACCGGCGTTGACGAAGATCTGCAGGCACATCAGACCGACGACTTCTGCTGACCCGTAGACGTAGGCGTCGTGCGATGCGTCGTCGTGCTGCGTGCGTGTGAGGTCGGTTCGCATGGACGCGAAGAACGGGCGGATGAGATCATGACCGATCCCGCACTCGCGTGCCGCCAACGCGAACGCGTGGACGATGAGGTTGGTGCTGAAGCCCCGAGCCACCGCAGCGAGGGTCTCGGCCTCCAGCTCGTCCAGCAGCAGACGCTGGGTGGATGAGGGCAGACCCGTCGCCTCGGCGGCGCCGTCGACGACCTCGTCCGCCACTCGGACGAGCGCGTAGACGCTGCGCACATGCGTGCGCACGCGCGAACCGAGAAGGCGGCACGCCAGTGCGAAGGACGTCGAATAGGCCGTGATCACGGTCGCTGCCGCGTCTTGTGCGCAGCGGTCGTACGACGATCCGCCGCTCACGGGATGCGCTCCTCGATCGTGTTCGCGACCTCGGCCAGCAGTGCGACGACGGCAGGGGGCAGGGACGGCGATGCGGCGCGGGAACGTGCGCGGCGGAGACGATCGTGAATGAGAGCGACCAGGTCGTCGCGGGCGCCGCTGGCTTCGAGTTCCCGCTGCGCGCGGCGCACGGCGATCGGGCCCGTGTGCGCGACGGCGAGGGCCGAGCTCACCCGCGGCCAGGCGGCGGTGTCGCGCGCGAGCGCGATCAGGGGAGTGCGCTTGGCCTCGCGAAGATCGGCGCCGGGGTCGCGGCCGGCCTGACGACGTGAGCCGAACGTTCCGATGAGGTCGTCGACCAGCTGGAAGGTGAGCCCGAGGTCGGCGGCGGCGAGGGAGAGCTGCGCCCGGGCCGCATCCGATGCCCCGGCCAGGACCGCTCCGGCCAGCAGCGGCGCTTCGAAGGAATAGGCGGCCGTCTTGTCGTGGGCGGCGCCCAGCAGCGCATCGGTCTCGGGATAGTCCGCACGCGCGGCGTGCTCGACATCGGCGAGTTCGCCGGATGCCGAGACGAGGATCGCGTCGTCCATGATCTGCAGAAGCGCGGCGCGTGCCGGTGCGTCGATGGCGACGGAGGCGACCAGCCGGGTGGCCTCGAACAGGAGGAGATCGCCGGCGAGCACGGCCGCGGCGTCGCCGACCGTTGCCGCCTGGTCAGCCGACGCTCCGAAGGAGTGGGCGCGCGTGCGGAATCGACCCGCGACGTTGGGAATGCCGCGTCGCTCCAGATCGCGATCGATGAGGTCGTCATG
>NZ_BADB01000287.1:0-900 GCF_000333415.1 Microbacterium sp. B24
CTTCGCCGGTGACAGTGGCGTCGTGGAGCTGGGGGGAATCGAACCCCCGTCCAACGCTGGGATACTGCGTCTTCTCCGGGCGCAGTCTGTGAAGACGTTCTGCTCGACTCCGACCTTTGTCACAGACACCTAAGTCGACGAGCCCAGCCTGGGAAGAGTCCCGCGTGACGTCCAGGCGCCGTCACGCAGCAAGACCCCTAGATGACGCCAGGGTCCGTGGCGGGGTCACACACGGTCTGACGGACTATCGGGCTCGCTTAGGCAGCGAGGGCGAAGTCAGTGCGCTTGGATTCGGCACTTATAGGTTCGCAGAGATCGTTAACGAGATAACCCTGCATCCTCGGCCCGCTTCTCGCAGATTCACAGACGCTGTCGAAACCGATCAGCCCCGTGTGCGTCACGGCGACGTGCCGTGCGGCGAATGAGCCACTGTCACGCTGTGGAGTTGTCTCTCGGTTGCCGTCGGCACCCGAGCATTACAGTTTACCCCATGAGCGAGGTCACGATCACCGTCCGCGGCGAGAGCCACACCCGAGTGCTGCCCGAGCGCGCCGTTGCACACGTGACGGCATCCGCCGACGGACCCGACCGCGCCGCCGTCGTCTCGCGGGTCGCCGGCCTCTCGGAGCCGGTCCGCACCCACCTCGCCACGCTCGCAACGGCGGGCACGATCTCGGACTGGTCGAGTCAACGCATGTCGGTGTGGGCCGACCGGCCGTGGAACAACGAGGGCCGCCAGCTGGACCTCGTCCATCACGCGTCGGTGGAGCTGACCGCGACCTTCACCGACACGGTTGCCCTGTCGGACTGGGTCAATGAGATCGCCGGAACCGACGGGCTACAGGTGGGAGCTGTGGAGTGGCAGCTCACGCCCGAGACGCGCGCGCGTGTCGAGCGCGA
>NZ_BADB01000286.1:0-1576 GCF_000333415.1 Microbacterium sp. B24
GCCACTACCTCAAGGGCATCCCGATGTGGACGACCCTCATCGCCCTCGCCATCGACGGCGTGCCCCGCGTCGGGGTGGCCAGCCAGCCGGCCCTCGGGCGGCGCTGGTGGGCGGCATCCGGTCACGGCGCCTGGACCAACACTCCGGACGGCGGCGCGCGTCGCCTCGGTGTGTCGAACGTCGACGCGGTCGCCGAGGCCAGCGTGAGCTTCCAGTCGCTCGCGCAATGGGACGAGGTCGGCCGCGCCGACGATCTGCTGCGCCTCAGCCGCGCAGTCTGGCGCGACCGCGGCTACGGCGACACCTGGCCTTACATGCTCCTCGCTGAGGGGCGACTCGAGTTCGTGGCGGAGTTCGGCGTCAAGGAGTACGACATCGCCGCCCTCGTGCCGATCGTCCACGAAGCCGGCGGCAGGTTCACCGACATCGACGGAGCCGACTCGCTGTCGTCGCGCTCGTCGCTCGCGACCAACGGACGTCTTCATCACGACTTCCTCTCCCTCCTCGGCGCTTCGCCCGCCATCTCCTGACCGATCGGACCCCCGCCGATGACACGTGCACGCTTCGCACCCCTCGCGCTGTCCACCGTCGCCCTCGCAACGGCTCTTCTGCTGAGCGGTTGCACGTCAGCCGCACCCTCGGCCGATCCGACTCCCACCGGCAACGCCGTGTCACCCACGCCGACCGAGGCGCTGCCCGGGCCGACGCCAGATGCCTCGCCGACGACGGGCGGCGCCGTGACCTGCGACAGCATGATCGTCTCCGACACCCTCGCCGAGTTCAAGAGCAAGGGATGGACAGCCAAGCAGACGCCCTTCACGTTCGAAACCCAGCCGCCGAGCGCACCGATCGACGGTGGACTGATCTGCACCTGGGCGAACTACTCGGTCGCATCGGGCAACCTCATCGAGTTCGGCTGGGCACCCATCAGCACCGCCGACGCCGAGACCGTGGCCGCACAGCTCGAGAAGGAGGGCTGGCGCCGCGAGCCGGCCGATTCGGGCTTCTACATCACGCAGGACCCGTCGCGCGTGATCACCGTGGATGACAAGGGATACGGCATGACGTACCAGTTCGGCGACGGCTGGGTCGCTGTATCGGACACGAAGCAGAACTTGCTGCTCATGCCGGTCACCGCCGGCTGACGCGCCGACCGCTCCTCGGGAGCACCCCTCTCAGCGCGTCCACAACCGACGCTCACGAGATCCATCAGCCGACGTCAGTCGCGATTCACGCCCCGTTGCCGTGCGCGCCGCGCACGGCCCGCAGTCTGGGTGACCGCCGCCCCTTCCCCGCTACCTGATCGGTGCGGGCGAAGGCGGATGACTTCTCCCTCTCGACTGTAAGGAAAATCGTGATCTCGCACCGCACCCGACGCGGATTCATCGACCGACTCGGCGCAACCACCCTCGCCGCCGCCACACTCGATCTACGCTCCGGTGCGCTTCGGATGCCGTCCCGAGGCGTCGGTGCTCACGCTGCGCGCGCGTCGCGAGGACGACAGCCTGCTCGATTCGTCACGGGAGGCATCGACGGGGTAGACTCGGACTCTAGAGGATCCCCGGGACCGAGCTCG
>NZ_BADB01000285.1:0-2680 GCF_000333415.1 Microbacterium sp. B24
GACGACCGCTGCGGAACGTGTAGGGGTTGACANCGGTGAGTGCATCCGCAGCGGCCGGTCCCGAGATGAAGAGGACCTTGTTCTGCCCCGCCTGCTCGGCGACCGCGGCGGCGACACCCGAAGAGGCGCTGCCGGCAAGGATGTTCACCCCTTGTCCGATGAGCTCCCTCGCCACGCCGACGGCCGTGTCGGGGTCGCCCGCGTCGTCGCGGTAGTCGACGGTGATCTTGGTGCCGTTCACCTCATTGGAGCCGTCAGTGGCGTAGTCGAGACCTGCTTTGAAGCCGTCGAGATACTGCTTGCCGTAGCTGGCGAGCGGGCCCGTCTCGCTCGTCACCACCCCGACAGTGACGTCCGCGGGTCCGCCACCGGCGGTCGCCGCTCCACTGGTCGTCGCGTCCTGCGGCGCGCACGCCGACAGTGCGAGAGCCGTCGTCGCGACGACGGCCACAAAACTCGCGTGGAGCAACTTCTTCGTAACCCGCATGTGCGTACCTTTCACCATTGGAAGGAATACCTGAGAACTGATTCAGGTACTGCAATCATCTTCAGGCGACGGCGCGTTGTCAAACCTCACCCCCCGACGGGACGGTCACGATCCCATAACCCCTTTTGCATACCGGCGGTATATACTCTTGGTATGCATCATTCCGACGACATTCTGCGACTGCTGCTCGGCGCGCACGCCCTGACACGGGTGGCCGCGCTGGACACCCGCACCGAAGCCCCCTCCGCCCAATGGCGCACGCTCGTGCTCCTGCGCGACCACGGCCCGCTGCGCATCGGCGACCTGGCGACGCTTTCGCGCGTCACGCAGCCCGGTATGACACGGCTGGTCGCACAGATGGCCGACGCCGGGCTCCTCGAGCGAACCGTCGATCCCGACGACTCGCGCGCGACCCTCGTCTCGGCGACGGATGCCGGGATGACGGCCCTCGAGGAGTGGCTGGGCGTTCTGAGCTCCGCGCTCGCGCCGCGCTTCGCCGACCTGGACGAGGACGAGTGGCGCACCATCCGCCGCGCCGCAGACATCGTCAACGCGCGCACTCGCGTCGCGGAGGTGGCTCGATGAACAACGCCTCCACGTCCCACAAGGTCAGCATCTGGCGCCAGCCGGCGCAGGTCTGGGCGGTCGCCTTCGCGTGCGTCATCGCCTTCATGGGAATCGGCCTGGTCGATCCGATCCTGCCCGCCATCGCGGAGTCGCTGCAGGCGAGCCCCGTGGAGACCGAGCTGCTCTTCACGAGCTATCTCGTCGTCACCGGACTCGCGATGCTCGTCACGAGCTGGATCTCCTCCCGCATCGGCACGAAGGCGACCCTCCTGATCGGCCTCGGCCTCATCGTCGTGTTCGCACTGCTGTGCGCCGTGTCGGGAAGCGTCGATGCGGTCATCGGCTTCCGCGCCGGGTGGGGCCTCGGCAATGCCCTGTTCATCTCCACCGCACTGGCCACGATCGTGGGTGCAGCATCCGGCGGCAGCGCGGCGGCGATCATCCTCTACGAGGCGGCCCTCGGACTGGGCATCGCGATCGGCCCGCTGCTGGGCGGCATCCTGGGCGAGCTCAGCTGGCGCGGGCCGTTCTTCGGCGTCGTGGCGCTGATGGCGATCGCCTTCGTGGCGGTGCTCGTTCTGCTGCGTGGCGGCGAGGAGAAGCGGACGCCCGTGAAGCTCTCCGCCCCCTTCCAGGCGCTTCGCCAGCCCGCGTTGGCGGTGCTCGCGATCGCGGCCCTCTTCTACAACATCGGCTTCTTCGTCCTGTTGGCCTTCTCGCCGTTTCCGCTCGGCTTCGGTGCGATGGGCATCGGCCTGACCTTCTTCGGCTGGGGCGTGGCCCTCGCGATCACGAGCGTGTGGATCGCCCCGATCCTGCTGCGCCGACTGTCGCGCAGTACGGCGATGCTCATCGTGCTTCCCCTGCTCGCGATCGACCTCTTCGCGGCCGCGGTCGTGGTGGGATCCGCCGCGGGACTGGTGATCTGCATCATCGTCGGCGGTCTGCTGCTGGGTCTCATGAACACGATCCTCACGGAGTCGGTGATGGAGGCGACCGACCTGCCTCGATCGGTGGCATCGTCGGCGTACTCCGCCGTCCGCTTCCTCGGCGGGGCGGCCGCTCCCCCGATCGCCGCCGCTCTGTGGCACGCGTTCAACGCCTCCGTACCGTTCGTGTTCGCCGGCATCTCCGTGTTGGTGTCGGCCGCGACGATCCTGATCGGGCGACGGGCGCTCGCGCGCATCGACGCACACGATGCGGATGCCGCGGAGGAGGCCGCCGCAGTGCTCGTGGGCGACGCGGCGTAGGCCGTCCTCACCCGAGCTCGGGGAAGGTCAGGGCAGCGTGGGGACAGCTCGGGAGGAGATTTCGCCCCGGGAGGAGCGCAATGGCGCGTTCATCCTCCCGGGGTGATTTCTCCTCCCGAGCTGCGTGCGGCGAGGCCGGCAGCAACGACGACGAAGGCCCGGACCGTGATCACTCACGGTCCGGGCCTTCGCTTCGGTGCACCCCCTGGGACTCGAACCCAGAACCCACTGATTAAGAGTCAGTTGCTCTGCCGATTGAGCTAGGGTGCGTTCCGTCGGCCGCTGAATCTCTCGAGAAGATCACTGGCGAACCGAGGGACAACGTTACCATCCCGAACGTCACGACTCTAGAGGATCCCCGGGTCCGAGCTCGAAT
>NZ_BADB01000284.1:0-1023 GCF_000333415.1 Microbacterium sp. B24
CACCGGCGAGCTCGCCGACGCGGTCGCCGCGATGGTGCACGAGCTGGCCTCGCGTCACGAGGTCGCGGCGGTCGGTGTCGCTGCGGCGGGCTACATCGACCGCAGTCGATCGGTGATGCTGCTCTCGCCCAACATCGACTGGCACGACGAGCCGTTGCGTGCGCAGTTCGAAGCACGCATCGGCCGTCCCGTCACGCTGGAGAACGACGCGAACGCCGCGGGGTGGGGCGAGTACCGCTTCGGAGCGGGTCAGGGATCCACCGACATGGTGATGGTGACCCTCGGCACGGGCGTGGGCGGCGCCGTCATCAACGACGGACGTCTGCTCATCGGTGCCAACGGCAGCGCGGCGGAGCTCGGTCACCTGCGGTTCGTCCGCGGTGGTCGCCCGTGCGGCTGCGGACAGAACGGCTGTCTGGAGCAGTACGCGTCGGGGCGCGCCCTGCAGCGCGAGCTGGGTGACATCGCCGAGGCCGGGGGCATCGGCGAGCGGCTGGCCGCGCACCGCGATGCGGACGGCATCGTCCACGGGCCCGACCTGGCGCGCCTCCTCGCCGAGGACGACGCTGGTGCCGTCGAGGCCGTGCGCCGCGTGGCCACCGCGCTCGGAGAGGCCTGCGGAGCCTTTCAGGCGGTTCTCGACCCCGACCTCTACGTCATCGGCGGCGGCGTCGCCGACCTCGGCGAGGTTCTGCTGGAGCCCACGCGGCTGGCGTACGAGACCTCTCTGCCCGGCTTCGGCAATCGACCGACCGCGCGCTTCGTCACGGCGACACTCGGCAACGATGCGGGGATGGTGGGCGTCGCCGATCTCGCCGGGCTGCGCAGCCAGTGAGCCGTCGGGATATCCTCGTCGCATCGTGGACACGGACAGACGTCACAGAGAGGTGAGTCCCGCCTGATGTTCTACTGGGTCATGAAGTACATCGTGATCGGGCCGATCGTCAAAGCGATCTTCCGACCGTGGATCGTCGGGCGGACGAACGTCCCGTCGTCGGGAGCCGCCATCCTCGCGAGCAACCA
>NZ_BADB01000283.1:0-4858 GCF_000333415.1 Microbacterium sp. B24
GGTTCGCGTTGACGGCGATCACCCGGTCCTCACGGGCATCGGCGAGCGCCATGCCCAGCAGCGTCGTGATCGTGGTCTTTCCGACACCGCCCTTTCGCGAGAGCACGGGGACGAACTTCGCGCCGCCGTGCAACGGTGCCGCAATGCGCCGGTCGAGAGCCTTGCGCGCACGCGCGCGCTTGCTGTCGCCGAGGTTGATCCGACGTCCCGACAGCGTGTAGACGAGGTGCTGCCACGCACCGTCGGGCTCCGGGCGCACCGCGTGCGCGGGATCCAGCAGCCGATCCGGCGTCAGCAGGTCGGAGCTCTCCCGCCCCGCCTCGAAGTCGCCCAGTCGGCGCGACTGCAGGGTGATCTCGGACGTGCGCGGCCGCAGGCGCTCGTGCTGAACGGCATCCGCGGTCGCAAGGGAAGCCGACGTGAGCGCGATCGCTGCCGCATCGGGCGCCGACGCATCAACCGCCTCCTCGACGTCCTCGGCGACGGCCGATTCGGCGACGGCGTCCACCTCCTCGACGACGCCCTCATGGATCTCGACCTCGTCATCGAGCACGACGTCGTCGTCGAAGTCGTCATCGTCGACCGCTACGGGCAAGGCGACGTCGATCTGCGCGGTGGCTCCCTCGACGATGCCGATCCCGGTCGTCTCGGCGCCGGTCACGCTCTCCAGCACGCCGTTGTCGGCGTCCTCGCTCGCATTCTCGTTGCGGTCAGGCACGGCTACACACTCCAGTTCCGGGCCGGCGCCGTGGGGCTCCGGCCGATTCGGGTCGTCCTCGGGACGGCGCAGCCGCGGCGTCACCGCCGGGCCGCGGGGCGGGGTCCCGACCCCCATGGCTCGCGGGACGACTCACGCCCCCGCTCCAGGCTACTCGGAGGGTCGGACCACCAGCAAAAGATCGCCGGCCTCCACCGCGGCCGCCGCGCCGATGACGAGACGCTCGACGATGCCGTCCATCGGCGCCGTGATGGCTGCCTCCATCTTCATCGCCTCGATGGATGCCACCGGCTGACCCGCCGAGACGCGATCGCCCACGCGGCCTCGGGGTGACGACACCCGAGAACGGGGCGGCCACGTGGCCCGCTACGGTCGCATCGGCCTTCTCCGACTGACGCACCTCGACCGCGACGGCGTGGTCGCGCACGAAGACGGGACGCAGCTGACCGTTCAACGTCGTCATCACGGTGCGCATGCCGCGCTCGTCGGCGTCGCCGATCGCTTCCAACCCCACGTACAGCTGGACGCCGCGCTCGATCTCGACGACGTGCTCGGTTCCGGGCGCGAGCCCGTACAGATAGTCCGCGGTGTCGAGGACGCTGAGATCGCCGTAGGTGTCGCGGGTCTCCCGGAAGGCCGCCGTGGGGGCGGGAAACAGCAGGGAGTTCAGTGTGGCGCGCCGGGTCGCACTGTCGGCTTCGAGGTTCGCGGCATCGGCGTCGGAGATCTCGGTGATCCCGCCGCGGATCTCGCGACCACGCAGCACCTTGGTGCGAAACGGCTCCGGCCAGCCGCCCGGAAGCTCACCCAGCTCCCCCGCCATGAAGGCGACGACGGAGTCGGGGATGTCATAGGTATCGGGGTTCTCGGCGAAGTCGGCGGGGTCTGCACGCACCGCGGCGAGGTGCAGGGCAAGATCGCCGACGACCTTCGAGGAGGGGGTCACCTTCGGGACGCGCCCGAGGATCGCGTCCGCGGCGGCGTACATGTCCTCGATCAGCTCGAAGTCCTCCGACAGGCCGAGAGCGATCGCCTGCTGACGGAGGTTCGACAGTTGACCGCCGGGGATCTCATGCCGATAGACGCGTCCCGTCGGCCCGGGAAGACCCGACTCGAACGGGCGGTAGAGGCGGCGCATCGCCTCCCAGTACGGTTCGAGTTCCGAGACGGCACCGAGGTCGAGTCCGGTGTCGCGCTCGGTGTGCGCGAGGGCGGCGACGAGCGCGGACAGCGAGGGCTGGCTGGTCGTTCCCGCCATCGGCGCCGCAGCGGCATCCACGGCGTCGGCGCCCGCGGCGGCGGCGACCAACAGCGTCGCGAGCTGACCACCGGCGGTGTCGTGCGTATGGACGTGGACCGGGACGTCGAAGCGGTCCCGCAGAGCCCGCACCAGACGCGCAGCGGCGCCGGGGCGCAGTAGCCCCGCCATGTCCTTGACGGCGAGCACGTGCGCCCCGGCATCCACGATCTGCTCCGCCACGCGCAGGTAGTAGTCGAGGGTGTACAGATCCTCGGTCGGCGACAGGAGATCACCGGTGTAGCAGAGGGCGACTTCCGCCAGCGTGGTGCCGGTGTGCAGTACGGCGTCGATGGCAGGCCGCATCTGGGAGACGTCGTTGAGGGCATCGAAGATGCGGAAGATGTCGACGCCCGATGCCGCGGCCTCCGAGACGAAGGCATCGGTGACGCGCGTCGGATACGGCGTGTACCCCACCGTGTTACGCCCCCTCAAGAGCATCTGGATCGCCACGTTCGGCACCGCGGCCCGGAGGGCGTCCAGCCGCTCCCAGGGGTCTTCGCCGAGGAAGCGGAGCGCCACGTCGTAGGTGGCGCCGCCCCAGGCCTCGACCGAGAGCAGCTGAGGGGTGAGCCGGGCGACGTAGGGCGCGACCGTCACCAGGTCCCGTGTGCGCACGCGCGTGGCCAGCAGAGACTGATGTGCGTCTCGGAACGTCGTCTCGGTGACGGCGAGCGGCGTCTGAGCGCGCAGCTGCGCCGCGAACCCGGCCGGGCCCTGGCTGAGAAGGCGCTGTCGCGAACCGGCAGGAGGAGGCGTGGACAGATCGACGGACGGGAGCTTCGCGCGCGGGTCGGTGACGGCGGGGATCTCTCCGTGCGGACGGTTGACGGTCGTCTCGGCCAGCCACGCCACGATCTTCGATCCGCGGTCCTTCGACCCGCGACCGCGCAGCAGCTCGGGGCGCTCGTCGATGAACGACGTGCTGACGTCACCGGCCACGAAGGCGGGATCGTCTAGCACCGCCTGCAGGAAGGGGATGTTGGTCGAGACCCCGCGGATGCGGAACTCGGCGAGGGCTCGACGCGATCGCACGACCGCGGCGCCGAAGTCCCGTCCGCGGCACGTGAGCTTGGCCAGCAGCGAGTCGAAGTGCGCACTGACCTGGGAACCCGCGGCCGTCGTCCCCCCGTCGAGGCGGATGCCGGCGCCGCCCGGCGAACGGTAGGTGGTGATCTTGCCCCGTGTCGGGGCGGAACCCCTGGGGTCGGGTCCTCGGTCGTGATGCGGCACTGCAGCGCCCGCCCCCGCGCAAGCGGATCTGGTCCTGGGCGCAGGCCGAGCTCGGCGAGCGTCTCGCCGGCAGCGATGCCCATCTGCGATTGCACGAGGTCGACGTCGGTGACCTCCTCGGTCACGGTGTGCTCGACCTGGATGCGCGGGTTCATCTCGATGAAGACGGCCTCGCCGGCGCGGGGACCGGCCGTCTCGAGGAGGAACTCCACCGTTCCGGCGTTCTCGTAGCCGATCGACCGGGCGAACGCGATCGCGTGGGCGTGCAATGCCGAGGCGATGGTGGGGTCGAGGTTGGGCGCCGGCGCGATCTCGACGACTTTCTGATGACGTCGCTGCACCGAGCAGTCCCGCTCGAACAGGTGCACGGTCTCGCCGGTCTTGTCGGCGAGGATCTGCACCTCGACGTGACGCGGCCGCTGCACGGCCTGTTCCAGGAAGACGCGGGCATCGCCGAACGCGGCATCGGCCTCGCGCATCGCCTCCGCGATCGCCGGGGCCAGCTGCGGCGCGGCTTCGACCCGGCGCATTCCCCGCCCACCGCCGCCGGCGACCGCCTTCACGAAGATCGGGAAGCCGATCTCGTCCGCGCGCGCGACGAGCGCGTCGACGTCGTCCGACGCGGGCGTCGAGCGCAGCACCGGCACCCCGGCCGCGATCGCATGCTCTTTGGCGGTCACCTTGTTGCCCGCCATCTCGAGGGCGCGCGACGGCGGGCCGATGAAGACGATGCCGCTGCGCGCGGCGGCCGCGGCCAGCTCGGGGTTCTCGGAGAGGAAGCCGTAGCCGGGGTAGATGGCGTCGGCGCCCGCCTGCTCGGCCACGCGGATGATCTCATCGACGTCGAGGTACGCACGCACGGGTTGGCCGATGGTGCCGATCTGGTACGCCTCGTCGGCCTTGAGCCGGTGCAGCGAGTACCGGTCCTCGTAGGGGTAGACCGCCACCGTCCGCGCACCCAGTTCGAAGGCGGCACGAAAGGCCCGGATCGCGATCTCTCCGCGGTTGGCCACCAGGATCTTGCGGAACATGCGGACCTCTTCTCCAAGCGGCTCCCGCGCGCCGAGGGAGCAGATTCCCCGACGAGCCCACTTTTCACGAGGGCCTGAGTGTCCTCACAGCCTAGGGGACGGTAACGTAGAGCCTCGTGCACGTACTCTCCGTCTCCTCGCTCAAGGGGGGTGTCGGCAAGACCACCGTGACTCTCGGCCTCGCCTCCGCGGCGTTCGCCCGAGGGGTGCGGACTCTCGTCGTCGACCTCGACCCGCAATCTGACGTGTCGACGGGCATGGACATCCAGGTGGCCGGCCGGCTGAACGTGGCCGACGTGCTCGCCAATCCCAAGGAGAAGGTGGTCCGCCAGGCCATCACCGCCAGCGGCTGGGCCAAGGTGCACCCGGGCACGATCGACGTCATGATCGGCAGCCCGTCGGCGATCAACTTCGACGGCCCGCACCCGAGCGTGCGCGACGTGTGGAAGCTCGAAGAGGCTCTCGCCACCATCGAGGCCGACTACGACCTCGTCCTCATCGACTGCGCCCCCTCGCTCAACGCACTGACGCGTACCGCATGGGCGGCTTCGGACCGGGTCATCGGGTCACCGAACCGGA
>NZ_BADB01000282.1:0-1006 GCF_000333415.1 Microbacterium sp. B24
GCAGAAGGCGGAGGCGGGCGCAAGGGAAAAGATCTTCCGCGCCGCGGCCCACACGGCGATCGAGCACTCCCGACTGCTCCAGGAAGGCAAGAAGATCCCGCTGGGCACGAAGGTGAAGTTCGCCCTGTTCGACAAGCTCGTCTACGGCAAGCTCCGCGAAGCCATGGGTGGACGCGTCACCTATGCCGTCTCGGGGTCCGCTCCCCTGGGCCCACGTCTCGGCCACTTCTTCCACAGCCTCGGCGTGACCATCCTCGAAGGCTACGGACTCACCGAGACGACGGCGCCGGCCACCGTCAACCTCGCGACGAAGTCCAAGATCGGCACGGTGGGGCCGGTGCTCCCCGGCGTCGGCGTGCGTCTGGCCGACGACGGCGAGGTCGAGGTGCGGGGCGTCAACGTCTTCAAGGAGTACTGGCGCAACCCCGATGCCACGGCCGCCGCGTTCGACGACGGCTGGTTCAAGACCGGTGACATCGGCGCGTTCGACACCGACGGCTTCCTCACGATCACCGGACGCAAGAAGGAGATCATCGTCACCGCCGGCGGCAAGAACGTCGCTCCCGCGGCACTGGAAGACCCGATTCGAGCGAACCCGATCGTCGGTCAGGTGGTCGTCGTGGGCGACCAGAAGCCGTTCATCTCGGCGCTGATCACCCTCGACCCCGAGATGCTCCCCGCCTGGCTGGCGAACAACGGCCTACCGGCGGACATGTCACTCTCGGATGCCGCGAAGAACCCGCAGGTGCGGGCCGAGGTGCAGCGTGCGGTGGACATCGCGAACAAGAACGTTTCGCGCGCCGAGTCCATCCGCAAGTTCACGATCCTCGACAGCGAATGGACCGAGGCGAGCGGACATCTCACGCCCAAGATGAGCATCAAGCGCAATGTCATCCTGAACGACTTCGCGAACGAGATCGAGGAAATCTACACCGTGCCGGTGACGACGACCAACGTGTCGCTGGGCTGATCTCGTCGCTGGGCTGATCTCGAGATGCGACGACGG
>NZ_BADB01000281.1:0-1787 GCF_000333415.1 Microbacterium sp. B24
ACGGTCGCCTCGATCCGCTGACGACACCCGCGATCAGCAGGTCGCACTGCTTCCTGGCATGCGAAAGGATGTTCAGATGCCCGATGTGAAAAAGATCGAACGCCCCGGCGGCGTAGCCGATCGACACAGCCATAGCGAGCTCCCCCAGCTCTCGATGTGATCCGAGCTCGACGACGAGCGTCGTCCCGGTTCGAGCCCCCCGGCTCGATGCGGGCCCCCGGCCCACGTCTGCACACTACCGCAGGTGCGCGCGAGACGACAGTGCCGTGCACCTCGACGACGGGGTGAAGCGGGGCGAGGCTGCCGCCCGGGCGCGCCGTCGGGCAAGATGGGCGCGGGGGAAGGGGCTCGCGTGAAGCGGTCGCCTTCCGCGACGAGGGTGCCGAGTTCATGTCGCTGTCCGGCGCGCCGCTCACCCACGAGTACCCGCCCGAGGCCCAGGGGCTCGCGGCGCTGAGCACGCGCCTGTCCGATGCGCTCGAGCCGGTGTACGGGTTCCAGTCGCTGCACCGCTTCAAGCAGAAGTTCCACCCGCGCTACGAGACCATGTCGCTGCTGTTCCGCGACGAGGCCGACCTGCCGCGGATCGGCGCCGGACTCACGCGTGCGTTCCTGCCCTCCGCGACGACGCGGCAGTTCGCGAGCGCGGGGCTGGAGTTGCTGCGCGGCGAGCGCTGAGCGTCGACGGATGCCGCGGCGCGCTCAGTCGTGACCGACGAGCTTGAGTCCGACGACGCACCCGACGAGGCCGAGGATGAGCAGCAGCCGCACGAGCGAGAACTGTTCGTCGCCGGTGATCATGGCGTAGGCGACGGTGAGCGAGGCCCCGATACCGACCCACACGGCGTACGCGGTGCCGGTGGAGATGTCGCGCATGGCCCACGCCAGACCGCCCATGCTGGCGGTCAGCGAGACGGCGAACACGATCGTCGGAACAAGTCGACTGAAACCTTCGGACTTGCCGAGCGCGGTCGCCCAGACCGCTTCGAGAACGCCGGAGACGATGAGGATGACCCAGGACATGACGTGACCTTCCGGCCAGTCTTGTCGCTCACCGGGTACTGGGATCCCTCGTCCGGAGACCCTGTCGGGGTCTTCGTGCAGACTAGCGGTTCTTCCTGATCACGAGCCGGGCGCGACGAGGAAAACCGCGTCCCACAGCCCCGGATTGTGTGCGTGCACGAGGACCGCGAAGACGACGGCGTCGAAGAGCAGATGCACCGTCACGACGTAGCCCAGCGAACGGGTCTTGAGGAAGATGACGGCTTGCAGGAGAGCGAACGGGATGGTGAGCACCGGCCCCCAGGCGCGGTAGCCGAGCTCCCAGAGGAAGGAGACGAACACGACCGCCTGCAGCAGATTGGCCGCGGCATCCGGGAGATGGCGGCGCAGCAGTGCGAACACCGTGCAGATGAAGAAGAGCTCGTCCCAGATGCCCACGGCGCCGACGCCGACGAAGAGCCGGGCGATGAGATCGGGGCTGTCCACCACCGGCCAGTTGCGGTACACGCCCGACGTGATGAAGTAGAACGGCAGGATCAGCCAGCCGAGCGCCAGCACGGCCCCGAGCCACCCCCACTGCCAGCCGCGCCATCGTCCCCCGCCGCGCCAGGGGAAGCGGATCGCGCGATCGCGGTAGACCCATCGCGACACGGCATACGGCAGCGCGACCGCGCCGCCCAGCGCCAGAGTGAACCGCAGCATCGACACAGTGTCGAGCTTCGCCTCCNACGAGATCGAACTCACCAGGAGCATCCCCATCGCGATGAGCGACAGATCCCGCGCGA
>NZ_BADB01000280.1:0-989 GCF_000333415.1 Microbacterium sp. B24
CCCAGTGGATCGCGATCGGGTCGGGCAGCGCGTCGCCGGCGGCGAGCTGGAGCGCGACAGCGACCGCGCTCGCCAGCACGGGCAGCGCGACGGCGACCAGGACGAAGCGGGTGACGGCTCGGGGCCGTGTCGTGGTCATGATGATTCCTCCGGTTCGCTGTGGTGATGGATGAGCGCGGCGAGCGCCTGTGATGACAGCCCACGCTCGCGCGCTCGGGTGACGATGGCGGCAATATCGGGCTGGAGCTCGGCGAGCCGATCGGCGGCATCGGTGAGGACCGCGCCACGCCCGCGATGCATGGAGACCAGCCCCTCCTCCCTCAGCTGCTGATACGCGTGGAGAACCGTGTGCAGGTTGACGTCGAGCGCGGCGGCGACGGCGCGCGCCGACGGCAAGCGATCGCCGGGGCGGAGACGGCCCGCGACGGCATCCGCTCGCACCGACGCCGCGATCTGCGTGAACAACGGCACATCGCTCGTGGGGTCGGTGCGGATCAACATGACGCCTCCTGTATCCATTCTATGACAAATAGAACAGTTGCCGCGATGTGAGTCTCGACGATCCGCGGGTCACGCCCGGGTGCGCACCCCCTGGGCAAGCGCCGCGACGATCTCCGGCAGCAGGGCATCGGCCGTACGCCGATAGCCGAGCGCGCTGGGATGGAACCGATCGACGCTGAACATGTCGTCGGGATTCTCGATGAACATCGCCCCGACGGCGCGCCGCAGGGAGACGACCCGGGCGCCGGCGCGCCGAGCCGCCGCCGCCTGCGCGTGGGCGAGCTGCCGCGACGCCTGCGCACCCAGCGCCCGCAGCGGCTGCGGCACGGGGCGCAACGCGCCCAGGTCCGGACAGGTGCCGACGACGACGGCCGCGCCCGACGCGCGCAACCGCCGCACCGCCGCCTCGAGGTCGCTCGCCGCCGACGAGACGGGGGTACGGTGCGTCACGTCGTTGCCGGACTCTAGAGGATCCCCGGGACCGAGCT
>NZ_BADB01000279.1:0-5920 GCF_000333415.1 Microbacterium sp. B24
AGATGATGAGATCGGTCGGGATGACCTCGCCGGTCGAGAGCTCGACGTCCCTGTCCACGGCGCCGGTGACCTGGGTGTCGAGGTGCACCCTGGCGCCCCGCTTGGCGAGGTCCTTGAGCACCCACTCGCTCGTCTTCAGGGACACCTCGGGCATGATGCGTCCCATGGCCTCGACGAGGTGGAAGTGCGTGTCCTCGAAGCGCAGCTGCGGGTAGTCCTTCAGCAGCGAAGAGGCGAGAGCGCGGGTCTCCGCGAACACCTCGATGCCCGCGAAGCCACCGCCGACGACGACCACGGTCAGAAGGCGGTCGCGCTCGGGACCGGCGGGAAGGTTCGCCGCACGGTCGAAGTTGGTGAGGATGCGGTCGCGGACGGCGACCGCCTCTTCGATGGTCTTCAGGCCGATCGCGTTCTCGGCGATGCCGGGGATCGGGAAGGTGCGCGAGACAGCACCGGCGGTGACCACGATCTGGTCGTAGCTCTCCTGCCACGCGTCGCCCTCGGCCGGCGTGATGGTGGCCGTGCGGGTGGCGTGGTCGATGCCGGTGACCTTGGCGGTGACGACACGCGTCTTCTTCAGGTGCCGACGCAGGCCCACGATGACGTGACGAGCTTCGATCTCACCGGCCGCGACCTCGGGCAGGAAGGGCTGATACGTCATGTACGGCAGCGGGTCGACGATCGTGACCTCGGCCTCACCCTTGCGCAGGTGCTTCTCGAGCTTCCACGCCGTGTAGAAGCCGGCGTAACCGCCACCGACGATGAGGATCTTGGGCACGGCACGCGTGGCCGTGCTGGTCTCTGTGTGAGTCACAGGTGGAAGCACTCCTTGAATCAACGGCTCGGAGTACGAGGTGCGCGCTCCGATCTGATGCGCCGGGCAGCAGCAGTGACACCGAGCGCGACCAGTATAGCCGTCAGGGTGACCCCCACGAGCGGCACGGTGCCGTAGAGGAGGGTGTCGACGCTCGGCAGCAGCGGGGAACGTCGATCCAGCGTCTCGGCCGCCGGCAGCTGTTCGATGGTGACGGGCGAGGATGTCGGGGTGGGCTGGGGACCGGCGTCAGCGCGACGGTACAGCCGGATCCAGTCGGACAGACTTCCCATCGGGTTGCTGTTGACGCTTGCGACCGACGCGCTCACCGCGGCGTTTCGCATCGATGAGCCCGTAGCCGTACTTCTCGTCGGGCACCTTGGTCGCCGCGGCGGCGGGCCGCGCCGTCTTGATTATGCGGTTGATGACGTTGTCGGCATCCAAGTCGGGGTGAGCCGAACGCACGAGCGCCGCGATGCCGGCCACGATGGGCGCGGCCCCACTGGTCCCGTCCCAGACGACGAGCTGCCCGTCGGCGGAGACGCCCAGCAGCTGCTCACTCGGCGCGGAAATGCCGATGGTGATGCCCTGCGTCGAGGCCTGTTCGCTGGCAGTGCCGGCACGGTTGACACCGCCGACGGTCAGCACCCCGGGGATGGTCGCCGGCGCGCCCACCTCTTCGGTACCGCTGCCCTTGTTTCCGGCGGCCACCACGACCACGACGTCGTGGTCGAACGCGTATTGGAAGGCATCGTCCCACGACGGGTCCCAGGTCAGGGTGTTCGTCGTGAACGAGAGGTTGATGATGTCGGCGCCGTGATCGACGGCCCACGTCATCGCATCGGCGACCTGCTGCACGAACGGCACCGAGGATGCCGCGCCGAATCCGATCGACAGCGAGAGCAGATTCGCCTCGGGGGCGACGCCGATCATCCCAGTGTCGGCACCGGTTCCGCGGGCGGCCGCCAACGAGGCCACCCAGCTGCCGTGGTTGGCATCGACAGCCCCGACCGGGGTGCGCCCGTCCGACGACCCGGCTCCGGAGAAGTCCGCTCCCCCGACGACCGCACCGGAGAACTCGACCGGGGATCGGCCGATGCCGGTGTCGATGACAGCGATCGTCACCCCCTTGCCGCGGGTGATCTGCCATGCCTGCCGGATGCCGTACTCGTCGAGCCAGTACTCCGCCGCGCGGGCGGGATCGCCCGTTCCCGGCGGAGGTGCCGTCGCGGCGAGGGCCGACGGCCCGGCGAGAGCCGCCGGGGCAGGGTCGCCCGCGGCGACGGCGACCGCGGGAATGCTCGCCGCACCCGCCGCCTGCCCGCCCAGGCCGATCATGACGGCGGTGACGACGGCGACGAGACGCCGACGGCGAGCGCTCACACCGCGCTCCGCGGATCGGCGCAGGTGCAGCGCTCGGGCGACCAGTCGGCGCGCGCGAGCGCGAGGTCGCCGATGGGGTTCACCCCGGGGCCGGCGGCCAGCGCGTGCCCCGCGAGGGCATGCAGACACTTGACGCGTGTCGGCATCCCGCCCGCGGAGATGCCCGCGATCTCCGGCACGTCGCCGTACACCGCCCGGTCGGACAGGTACGCCTCGTGCGCCGCGAGATAGGCGGCGGCGATGTCCTCGTCGTCGGCGAGCAGGGCGGCCAACTCGGGCATCACCTGGTTCGCCTCCAGCGCCGACATCGCGGCCGTCGCGCCGGGGTGGGTCAGGTAGTAGAACGTCGGAAACGGCGTGCCGTCGGGGAGCCGCGGTTCCGTGGCGACCACCGTCGGGTTGCCGCACACGCAACGTGCGGCGATGCCGACGACGCCACGCATCGGACGTCCCAACTGGGCCCGCATGACCTCGAGGTCGGCGGCGGAGGCGGGGCAGAGAGCGGGATGCGGCACCCGTCAAGGGTACCGGGGCGGGCTGACCGACTGCTGATCAGCGAGTGGGCGCGACCGGCGGCACCGCCGCCGTCTGGGCGAGCCCGGCGCCGGCCACCGAGCGCACGAGCTGCGCCATCCAATCGGTGCGGGTCTCCTGCACCTGCGCGCTGACGGCCGCCTGCGACGGGGGCATCGCCGTTGCCGGAAGGTCGTTGTCGACGAGATAGACGACCTCGCCGGGGCGTACGTAATACAGCCGTTCCCGCGCTTGGGAGCTCACGTAGGCAGGGTCGTTCCACCGATCCTTCTGCTGCTGCAGTGCCGCGACATCTGCTTCGCTCACCTGGACGGAGTGCGCCAAAGCCGCGATCTGCTGGCGCTGGCCGAGGTAGGTGCCGACCGTGGGCACCAATGTGAAGACGGCGAGTACCACGAGCCCCAGCATGATCACGGTGAACGCGGAAAAGCGGATGCCGCCGGCCCACGCCCTCACGTCGACGCGGCCCGCGCCCCGGCTCGCGCGCGACGGGCGGGACGCGGAAGAGGGAGCCGGCGCAGTGCGCTCGGCTCCCTCTCTCGTCATGGGACCAGCCTACGTGGCACGCGGACGTGCGACGGGAGGCGCCCCGAATCGCTCAGCGAATCTCCAGCGGCGTCAGCCCTTGAAGCGCGGGAAGGCCCCGCGACCGGCGAAGACCGCGGCGTCGCCGAGCTCCTCTTCGATGCGCAGCAGCTGGTTGTACTTCGCGACGCGCTCGCTGCGGGCGGGGGCGCCCGTCTTGATCTGGCCCGCGTTGACGGCGACGGCGAGGTCGGCGATGGTCGTGTCCTCGGTCTCGCCGGAACGGTGCGACAGCATCGAGCGGTAGCCGTTCTGGGTCGCCAGCGAGATCGCGTCGAGCGTCTCGGACAGCGTGCCGATCTGGTTGACCTTCACGAGCAGAGCGTTCGCGACGCCCAGGTCGATGCCCTTCTGCAGGCGAACCGGGTTCGTCACGAACAGGTCGTCACCGACGAGCTGGACCTTCGAGCCGATGGCATCGGTGAGGTGCTTCCAGGCCTCCCAGTCGTCCTCGGCGAGCGCGTCCTCGATCGTGACGACCGGGTAGTTGGCGACGAGGTCGGCGAAGTAGTCGGTGAGCTTCTCGGCCGACCAGGCCTTGCCCTCGACCGTGTAGACGCCGTCCTTGTAGAACTCGGTGGCGGCGACGTCCAGGCCGACGGCGACGTCCGTACCGGGGGTGAACCCGGCCTTCTCGATCGCCTTGATGAGGAAGTCGAGACCCTCGCGGTTGCTGGGAAGGTCGGGGGCGAAGCCACCCTCGTCGCCGAGGCCGGTGTTGTAGCCCGCCGCCTTCAGCTCGCCCTTGAGGACGTGGTAGACCTCGGTGCCCCAACGCAGCGACTCGCCGTAGGTCTCAGCGCCGATCGGCGCGAGGAAGTACTCCTGGAAGTCGATGCCGTTGTCGGCGTGCTCGCCGCCGTTGATGACGTTGAACAGCGGGACGGGCAGCACGTGCGCGTTCGGTCCGCCGAGGTAGCGGAACAGCGGCAGGTCGGCGCTGTCGGCCGCCGCCTTGGCCACCGCGAGCGAGACGCCGAGGATGGCGTTGGCGCCCGTGCGCGACTTGTTCTCCGTGCCGTCGGTGGCGATGAGGATCTCGTCGATGACGCGCTGCTCGCTCGCCTCGACGCCCTCGATGGCCGGACCGAGCTCGTCGATGACGGCGGCGACGGCCTTCAAGACGCCCTTGCCGCCGTAACGGCTCTTGTCGCCGTCACGCAGCTCGTACGCCTCGAAAGCGCCGGTGGACGCGCCGGAGGGGACGGCCGCGCGCTGGACGATCCCATCGTCGAGCAGCACCTCCACCTCGACGGTCGGGTTGCCACGCGAATCCAGGATCTCGCGTGCGCCTACAGCCTCGATCAGTGCCACAGGGGACTCCTTGCTTGTGAAGGGTGAATCTCGGAGCGTCACGGGTGTGCTCCTGCTCCGTGTTCGAGTCTAGTGACCTGCGCGATGGACCCACATGCCCCGAACCGGATCAAACGACCAGCGCGAGCGCGATGCCGTCCCACCCCTTCGCATCCAGGGTCTGCAGCGCCGTCGCCGTGAAACGCGGGTCGTCGCGCAGCATCTCCAAGCCCGCCCGCACGCCGCGCACCTGCGGATTGGAATCCTCGGCATCCGCGACCCGACCGCTGCGGACGACGTTGTCGACGACGATCACCGTGCCGGGTCGTCCCAGCCGCGCCGCCCAATCGAGGTAGAGCGTGTTGGACTCCTTGTCGGCGTCGATGAAGACGAGATCGAAGGGCGCCTCCGAGGCGAGGGTCGGCAGCACGTCTGCGCCCCGTCCGATGCGGATGTCGACGCGCTCCCCCACGCCGGCGCGGTCGACGCTGGCACGGGCCACCTCCGCGTGGCGGGCTTCGGCCTCGATCGTCACCACCCGACCGTCGTCGGGGATGCCGCGGGCCAGCCAGATCGTCGAGTATCCCCCCAGCGTGCCGACCTCCAGCACCCGCCGCGCGCCGCTCAGGCGCGCCAGCAGCCACAGCAGCTTGCCCCCCGTAGGCGCCACCTCGATCGCGGGCATGCCCGCGGCGCGCTGGGCATCCACCGCTGCCGCGAGGGCGTCGTCGGTACCGACGAGGGTGTCGACGAGGTAACGGTCCACCTCATGGGCGGCGGGCAGCGAGAGCTCGGTCATAGCCCCAGCAAACCCGGTCGCCGATGCGGGGTCAACGCCCCGCGGCGCGCGCGACCTCGGCGGCGAGCAGAGCTGCACCGGTCTGGGCGTCATCGACGGTGACGGTGAACACGCGACGATCGGCACGCACAACCCGGATGCCCGGGCCGGCACGCAGGACGACACCGAAGCCTCCGCCCGGCGCCCACCGCAGACCCCAGCCGCCGAACTCACCCATCGGGCTGACGTCGACGACCTCGACGCGTTCGACCTCCGTGATCGGGATGTGCACGCGGGGAAAGCCGGTTGCGGAGATGACGGTCAGCCCCGTCTCGTCGACCCGCACGTGGAAGACCGCCGTCGCGGCGATGACCGCAGCCATCAGCACGACCAGCGCGATGAGAACCGTGGTGGTGACCGGGCCGCCGCTCACGGCGATGCTTCACCACGGCCACGGCGATGAGGAGCGCGAGCGCAGCGCCGAGCACGATGAGGCCGCCGCGGGCGAGGCGCAAGCTGCGAAGCCACACCGC
>NZ_BADB01000278.1:0-5958 GCF_000333415.1 Microbacterium sp. B24
CAGCAGGCGGTAGCGGCCGCGGGAGCGCTGCACGAGTGAACGCTCGACGAGGTCGTCGATCGCCGTCTCGGGAAGCCCGAACGCCGCCGTGACCTCGGCCAGGTCCGCGGAGGAGATGCCGTCGGGGAAGACGGCCAACGCGAGCAGCGCGTCCCGCTGCGCGTCGTCGAGCAGGCTCCAGCTCCAGTCGATGACAGCCCGCAGTGTCTGGTGCCGCGGCTCCGCCGTGCGCGGTCCTCGGTCGAGAAGCGCGAATCGATCCGCGAGGCCGTCCTCGATCTCGGCGATCGACAGCACCCGTGCCTTCGCCCCGGCGAGCTCGAGTGCCAGCGGCAGGCCGTCCAGGCGCCGTGCGATGCGGGCGACGGCCTCCGTCTCGCCGGCGTCCGGCGCGTGCCCGCGGGCGGCGCGGATGCGCGCGGCCAGCAAGGCCACGGCATCGCCCTCCGGCAGCGATCCCACCGTGACGAACGCCTCGCCAGGAACGCCCAGCGGTTCGCGGCTCGTGGCCAGCAGTCGCAGCGCCGGTGCCACCCGCAAGGCATCGGTCGCCACCTGGGCGGCGTCGCTCACGACGTGCTCGGCGTTGTCGAGCACGAGCAGCAGGGGCCGGCCGGCGAGGGCGGCGAGGGCACGCTCGCGGGAGCCCTGGGCCTGCCCGACAGTGCCGTCGGACAGGCGGACGCCGCGTCCGAGAGCGGTGGCGACGGCATCCCAGACGCCCCCCGCGTCGGCCGGTGCCAGCTCGACGAACACCGCGGGCGCGTGACGGCGGGCGAGCTCCAGTGCGAGAGTTGTCTTTCCCGCACCGCCGGGACCGATCAGGGTGAGCAGCCGCTCATCGGTCAGCTGAGCCTCGGCGAGGGCGATCTCGTCGGCTCGCCCGATCAGCGCCGTCAAGGCTGCCGGAATGCGTGTGTCGTCCACAGCCCCCACCGTGGGCGCGCCGTGCGGACCCGCGATCCGCTGCGCGTGCGCGCGGTCTTCGAGCAGATCGCGCCGCGCCCAGTCGAAGTCGTCCGGCACCCAGGGGTCCGCCGTCCAGAGATCGAGCGCGTTGCGCGCCAGCGCCGCGGCTCGTTCGGGGTCGTCCTCACGGCGGGCCGCCGCCACGAGGTCCTGGAAGCGGGTCAGGTCGATCTCTTCCCGGCCGAGCGTCAGACGGTAGCCGCCGGACACCGCCTCGATCGTCGCCGAACCGAGGGCGCGGCGCAGACGCGAGACGAGGGACTGCACCGCGGCGCGCGGATCGTCGGGCGCATCGACCGGCCAGAGGTCGTCCGCCAGTGCCCGCACGGACACCGCGGCGCCCGCATCGACCGCGAGTCGGAACAGCAGGCTCTCCTGCCCGCGACCGCGCGCCGGAAGAGGCCCGGCATCCCACGCCGGTCCGCCGAAGTAGGTGAGCCGCACGGCTCCACTCTAGGTGCGAGGCGCCACCTCCCTTCCGGCCCCTCTCCACGACGCGGTGAAAGGATGGGGGCGTGTCCGACAAGCCTGCAGCCGACCTCGCCGACCGTGCCCGCACCACCCGGGTCGTGGTGATCGGTGGGGGGATCGCAGGTCTGGTCGCCGCGTGGGAGTGCGCTCGCATAGGCATGCCCGTCACGCTCATCGAACAGCAGCCCCGGCTCGGCGGCCGGATCGAGACGGACGAGCTGGACGGCATCACCGTCGATCTGGCCCCCGAAGCGTTCTCGCTCTCGGCGCCCGCGCTCGCGGGGCTGCTCGATGAGCTGGAACTGCGTACCGAGGTGGAGCCGGCGCGCGAGGGCTCGGTCGCAGTGGCGCTCGCCACCCCCGGTGGCCCACGCGTGGTCACGCTGCCACCGAATCGGGCCGGCATCCCGGCCAACGTGTGGGCTGAACCGGTGCGCGCCCTCGTGGGCGGTCGGGGGGTGTGGCGGGCCTACCTCGATCGGTTGCGCCCTCCGTTGACCATCGGTCGTGAGCGCAGCCTGGGTGCGCTCGTGCGCTCACGCATGGGCGCGCGCCTGCGTGAGCGTCTCGTCGCCCCCCTCACTCTCGGCACCTGGGGTGTCGATCCCGACCAGATCGATGTGGACCTCGCCGTTCCGGGCCTCAGCGCCGCGCTGACCCGCGCGGGCTCGCTCGCCGGCGCGGTCGGCCAACTGCTGCCCGACGACGCCGCGACGAGAGGTCCGCGCCGGGCGCGGTTGCGAGGTGGGCTGACACAGCTGGTCACGGCGCTCACCGAGCGACTGCTGCTGCTCGACGCCGACCTGCGGGTGAACCACCGCGCACGGGGCCTGACGCGAACGCCGGACGGCTGGCTGGTCCATCTCGACCCCGCGGACCCGCGGGACGAGGCCGAGCTTTCCTCCACGCAAGAGTCCGCGGAGCCGCTGCCTGCGGACATCGTGGTGCTCGCCGGCGGGGCGGCGAGCGGTGCCGCTCTCCTGCGTGAGCACGGCATCGTCGTCGAGGCGGCGCCGCTGCCGGTGCGCGACGTCGTGACCCTCGTCATGGATGCTGGGACCGCCGCCTCCGACGGCCCCTCGACGATCTATCCCGTGCCGGGGGCGATGGCGGCGGCATCCGTGATCGACGTCGGCTCGGCGTGGTCGGGTGTGCACGCCCAGGCCGGGCCCGATCGGCGTGTGTTTCGTGTGACCCTCGACGCGTCGCCGACGGACGATGCGACGGAGATCGCCGCGCGCGCCGCCGCCGACGTGACGAGGTTGTGGCCCGGAATCGGGCACGTTCGCGCGGCGACGCATCGACGGGCGCGCCTGGCCCCGCCCGCCTCCGTGCTCGGGCACGCCGAGCGCAGTGCGGCGACCCGCGCGGCGATCGGCCGCGGGCACGGTGGCCTCATCGCGGTGGGCGAGGACCTTGCCGGCGGCGGCGTGTCCGGCATCGTCGCGGACACCCTCGCCGAGGTCGAGCGCGTCCGCCACGACGTGCTGTGGACGCGCTCCTAGCACACGCCTCCCGTCAGGGACAGCCCCGTGACCGGAGGATGCCGGAATCGGAATATTGCGACTACCCTGGAGTCACGAAGCACTCCCGGCACGGACGTGAGGAGACGCCATGAAGGGCAAGATCGGCATCGTCGTGGGACTCGCCGCGGGCTACGTGCTCGGGTCGCGCGCCGGCCGCGAGCGCTACGAGCAGATCAAGGCGGGCTACCTCAAGCTCTGGAACACCGCACCGGTGCAGAAGCAGGTCGCCACCGTGAAGGAGCTCGGCAAGAGCGCCGCCCTGGCTCTGCCGAGCGCCCTGTGGGACGGAGCGGTCAAGGTCACGCGCGCGGCGAGCCGCAGCGGCTCGCCGGGACAGAAGCTCGACTCGGCGATCCGTGCCGGTCGGGCCTCGGCGGACGACGTCGCGCGCGGGGCGGAGAAGACCGCCGCCGAGGTCAAGAAGGCCGCTGACAAGGCCGTCGCGGACGCGAAGACCGCGGCCAAGAAGGCAGCGGACGACTGACATGGCGACGCCTCGGGGATTCCGCGACCGCGCCGACGACAGCCTGCTGACACTCGTCGGCGAGGTGCCGGAGCTCGTCCGCAACCTGGTGGTCGCCGAGATCGACTCGGCGAAGAACTGGGCCAAGAAGGCGGGCAAGGATGCCGGCATGGGCGGCGTCTGGTTCATCGTCGCCCTGTTCTTCCTCTTCTGGTCTCTGCCCGCGCTGGCCGCCTTCGCCATCATCGGACTGTCCTCGTGGATGCCGGCGTGGCTCGCCAGCCTCATCGTGGTCGTGATCGCGCTCGTCGGAGCCGCCGTCTTCGCGTGGCTGGGGCTCTTGCGTTTCAAGCATTTGAGTCGTTCGACCAACCCCGTCGACGCCGTGAAGGTCGACGCGCGCATCGTGAAGGACGTGGCCGATGAGTTCTGACCAGCCGATTCCGCGCACCGCCGTCGCCCTCGGCATCACCGACCCGGTGGAGAGCGCCCGTGCCGAGTTGAAGGCCGCCCTGGCGGCGATCGAGGTCAAGGCGAATGTGCCCAAGCGCGTCGCGCAGGCCACCGATCGTCGGATCGCCGACGCGCGTCGTTACGCACGGCGCAACCCCACGCAGGCCTCGCTCGCCGTGCTCGGTGCGGCGGCGGTGGTGGGACTGGCGGTCTGGGGGATGGTCCGCGCCTACACGCGCTGAGTCGTGGTCGGGCACGCTCGCGCGTGTTCTGACACCTGCCGCGGGCACTGTCAACCCCGTGTCCGAGCCGTGCGTCGCCCGGGGTATGCTCGTGTCTCAGGCAGCGGCAATGGTGCGCAAGCTGCCGGCAACGACGACCCGAGCCGCGCAGCCATCGCGTTCGCGCGTGCACGAACGTCGTTGCCGGATGCGCGAAACCGTGCGTCCCGACTGAGCATCACGAAAGTCGAGCATGATTCCTGACCCGCACGCCGCCAAGCCCCTGAAGGGGTGGCGTGTGCTCGTTCCGCGCGGGGGTCCCTGGGGGGACTCCGTCGCGGCGACGCTGCGGGTGCAGGGCGCCGTGCCGGTCATCGCCCCGCTCATCAACTTCGCTCCCTCGACCGATCAGGCCACGCTGGAGCAGGCTCTCGCCGATCTCGCCGCCGGCGCGTTCGACTGGGTCACCCTGACAAGTGCCACCACGGTGGACGTCCTCTACGCCTATCGCGCCGTCATTCCCGCCACGACGCGGGTGGCGGCCGTCGGTGAGACCACCGCCGCCGCACTGGCCGCCGTCGGCTATCGCGTCGACCTCGTCCCCGACGAGGACAACTCCGCGGCGGGAATGGCCTCGCAGCTGATCGAGCTCGAGCCGGCACCGCGGCGCATCCTGACGCTGCGCAGCGAGATCGCCAAGCCGGTGCTCACGCGCCGCCTCACCGAAGCGGGACACGACGTGCGCAGCGTCGTCGCCTACCGCACGGTCGGGGTGCCGGTGACGGAGCGGATCGCGCACGACGTCGCCAGCGGCCGCATCAACGCGATTCTCGTCACCAGCGGCTCGGTCGCCGAGCAGGTGCGGCTGCAGTTCCCCGAGATCCCCGACACCACCGTGATCGCCGCCATCGGACCGCGCACCGCGAAGGATGCCCGGAAGGTGGGTCTCGGCGTGAGCGCGGTGGCGCGGGAGCAGACCGTGGAGGGGCTCATCACGGCGGTGTCGAACTTTCCGCTGCCGCACGCCACGGACGAGTTCCACCTCTGACGCGCGATCCGCGCTCTCCGTTCAGCCGAGGATCTGCGCGAGGAAGCGGGCCTGCTCCTCCCACTGGAACGCCTGACCGCCCTCGTGCTCGTTGAAGTCGTAGACGCGGATCTGCTTGTCATCCCGCTCGACGTGGTTGTAGGCCGCGTAGACGGTCGAGGGCGGGCACACCGGGTCGAGCAGGCCGACCGAGAACAGGGCGGGCGCACTCAGACGGCGCGCGAAGTTCACGCCGTCGAAGTAGGAGAGCGTGTCGAGCACCCGTTGCGTGGCACCGCGGTGCACCGAGAGGTAGCGCACCACTTCGTGATACGGCTCGCGGTCGGTCATCCCGATCGCGCGTTCGAAATGGCAGAGGAAGGGCACGTCGGGCATGACCGCGACGAGTCCCTCGCTCAGTGCCGCCGCGGCCAACGTGATGCCGCCGCCCTGGCTGCCGCCGGTCACGGCGATGCGCGCGGCATCCACGACCGGAAGGGTGCGAGCGGCGTCGATGAGGCGCACGGCGTCGGTGAACACGCGGCGGTAGTAGTAGTCCTCGGGCGATTCGATGCCGCGAGTCATGTAGCCGTTGGTCGAGGGCCCGGTGCCGTGCGGATCCGGTGTCGATCCCGGAGCTCCCCAGGTGGATCCCTGCCCACGCGTGTCCATGAACAGATGCGCGTAGCCGGCCGAGGCCCAGCCGAGCCGTTCGGTCGGAAGCCCGCGACCTCCGCCGTAACCGTTGAACTCGATGACGGTGGGCAGCGCAGCGGCAGCGTCGGCACGTCGGGGGACTCTAGAGGATCCCCGGGTCCGAGCTCGAAT
>NZ_BADB01000277.1:0-8699 GCF_000333415.1 Microbacterium sp. B24
TTATCGTCAAGATGACGATTTGAGGTAATCTGGGCGCGTGGACCCCTTCTCCTTCGCGGTCGCGGCCGACCTCGTGGTGCTGACCATCCGCGACCGTGCGCTCCATGTCCTCCTCGTCGAGCGCGGCATCGCGCCGGCGGCGGGGATGTGGGCGTTGCCGGGGGGCTTCGTCCTCGCCGATGAGGATGCCGAGAGCGCCGCGTACCGCGAGCTCGCCGAGGAGACGGGGGTGACCGCGGGCGTGCACCTCGAGCAGGTGCGCACCTACAGCGCGCCGGATCGCGATCCGCGCGGACGCGTCGTCACCGTCGCCTGGTTGGCCCTCGCCCCCGATCTGGGCGAACCTGCGGCGGGATCGGATGCCCGCTCTGCTCGCTGGTGGCCGGTCGCGGACGTCGAGGGCGGTGCGCTGCCGCTGGCGTTCGACCACGTCGCGATCTTCGCCGACGCCCTCGAGAGGGCGCGCGCGAAGCTCGAGTACTCCGCGCTGGCGATGGCCTTCTGTCCGGCCGAGTTCACGATCGCGCAGCTGCGCGCGGTCTACGAAGCGGTCTGGGGAGTGCCCGTCGACCCGCGCAACTTCCACCGCAAGATCACCGGCGCCGCCGGGTTCGTCGAGCCGGCCGGCGGCATGGCCCGCGACGGTGGTCGTCCCGCGCAGCTATTCCGTCGCGGCCCCGTCGGCCAGCTGCAGCCGCCGTTCACCCGCCCGGAGCGCTGAGCGGCCGGGGCGACGCACGGGCGGTCAACGGATTCGGAGGGTGTGAACGGATGCGGATGCCGCCGCGCGCGGCATCCGATTCTGTTGACCTGATCCGAATCCACGACGCGGACGACGCGCCCGCCCGCCCGACCCGCCCGCCCGGCGCGCTTCAGCCGTCGAGCGGGCGGCGCGCGACGAGCAGCATGTGCGTGTCGGGCCAGTCCAGCGGCTCGTCGTCGAGCCCGAGAAGGGATGCCGCGGGCGCGAACCGATTCTCCACGAGCCAGTCGTTGCGCCAGGGCCCCGAGCGCTCGTCGATCTCGAGCCCGACCGATGCGACCAGCTCTCGCCAGTCGCTCCACGACAGGGCGCAGAACTGCTCGTGCATCTCCGACAGCCAGTTGCGCGTGTATGAGACGGTCTCGAGGAACTCCATGGCATCCGCCAGACGCAGCTCGATCGTCCGCTCGTCGCGCACCTCGTACTCCCACGCGGCGCCGCTGAGCGCGCGGAAATCCTGCGCGAACTGGGCGACCCGGCTGCCCACCGGCACGGCGTCGAGGGATGCCGCGACCTCATCGTTCGAGTCCGACAGCTCGCGCGCGGGCGTCGTGACGTCGCCGTCCTGCATCCGCAGCCGCACGATGCGATCGGGATCGGCCGGTCCGCAGACATCGGAGTTGATCCACACGCCGCCGGGAACGGTGTGGTCGGCGATCGCCGACGCGAAGGCCTGAAGCGACGGCATCCCGTCGCCGTAGGAGAAGATCTCGTGCGTCAGCGCGAAGCTGAGGGTCGTGGCGATGCTGCGCGCGGGGAAGAGGCGTCCGGCGAGGATGTTGCGGCGGTAGAAGAACGTGTTCGGGTTCGCGAACGCGCCCTCGGACTTCTTGTGCTCGCAGGCTGCGAACAGTTCGGGGGCGATCTCGACTCCGATGAGATCCGACTCGGCCAGGGCCGGCTCCTGCGATGCCAGCTCGAGCATGGCGCCGGTCGCGCAACCCAGGTCGACGATGCGGCCGGGCACGATCCAGGGGCGCGCCTGGGCCCACTTGCGCTCCGCGGCATCCTCGAACGCGCGGCTGTAGGTGCGGTAGTCGCGCGTCTGGGTGAGCCCGCCCTCGTCGCCGATGACGGGATCGGCGGCGATCTCCTGCGCCTGCGTGGCGAGCCCGTAGCGGTCGACGATGTCCAGGCTCGCCGGGTGCGCGTCTGCGCGCCAGTCATCCGAGCCGGCCATCAGTTCGTCCAGCAGCTGCCAGGGCGTGCGCGGTGCGTCGGAATGGTCGCGCTCCATCGGCGCGATGCGATACCCCAGGCCGCGGTACATGTCGGCGACCTGCGGCGTCGAGGTGGCGATGATCGCCGTCTCGGGCGCGGGGATCACCCCCTGTGCGGTCGCGTACCCGATCTCCTTGAGCGTGATCTCGGCGAAGCGGGGCGTGGGGGCGATGTCGACCACCGGCACGACGATCGACGGCATGCGCTCGACGTGCGCGAGGATCTCGATCGCCGCCTCGCGCCGATGTCCCGGAAACGGGTTGCGCCGTGTCGCGGAGTGATTCGCGCTCGTGACCGCCCAGACGACGACGGCGCCGTCGGCGACCGCGATCGGCTCGCCGTTCTCGTCGCGCCCGCGGTCGGCGAGCAGTTCGCCGAGGTAGGCCGCCTGGAACCTCGTCAGCAGGTGGTGACGCCCGGGGACGATGATGTGCTGGATCTCGCGGTCTGCGCTCACCCGTTCCACGTTAGTCACGGGCCGTCCGGGAAGCCGCAGCGGCGGAAGACTAGAATCGACGGATGCCGGAACTGTCGGCATCCACACCCTTTTCGCATTCGCGACACGACCATTTGGAGCCACCTGTGGCCGAGCAGTCCCGCCTCGACAAAGTCATCGCCCTCGCCCGTCACCGGGGTTTCGTCTTCCAGGCCGGGGAGATCTACGGCGGATCGCGGTCGGCCTGGGACTACGGTCCCCTCGGCACCGAGCTGAAGGAGAACATCCGTCGCCAGTGGTGGCAGACGTTCGTGCGCGGACGTGCAGACATGGTGGGTCTGGACTCGAGCATCATCCTGCCCAAGCGCGTGTGGGAGGCCTCCGGCCACGTCGCGACCTTCACCGATCCCCTCGTCGAGTGCCTGCACTGCCACAAGCGCTTCCGCGCCGACAACCTCATCGAGGACTTCGAGGCGCGCAAGGGCCGCCCGGCCGAGAACGGCCTCGCCGACATCCCCTGCCCCAATTGCGGCACCAAGGGCCAGTACACCGAGCCGAAGGCGTTCTCCGGGCTGGTGAAGACCTACCTGGGCGTCGTGGATGACGAGTCGGGCCTGTACTTCCTGCGCCCCGAGACCGCGCAGGGCATCTTCGTGAACTTCTCGAACGTGCTCACCGCCTCGCGCCGCAAGCCCCCGTTCGGTGTGGGCCAGGTCGGCAAGGCCTTCCGCAACGAGATCACCCCCGGCAACTTCATCTTCCGCACCCGCGAGTTCGAGCAGATGGAGATCGAGTACTTCACGCCGCCCGCCGAGGCACAGGAGTGGTTCGAGCACTGGGTGGAGGCGTGCTGGAACTGGTTCGTCGACCTCGGTGTCGATCCGGCGAACATGAAGCGGTTCGACGTTCCCGAGGAGGACCGCGCGCACTACTCCGCCGGCACGATCGACGTGGAGTACCGCTTCGGCTTCCCGGGCAAGGAGTGGGGCGAGCTGATGGGTGTCGCCAACCGCACCGACTACGACCTGAAGAGCCACTCCGACGCCTCGGGTCAGTCGCTCACCTTCTTCGACCAGGCCTCGGGCGAGAAGTACACCCCGTTCGTCATCGAGCCCTCGTTCGGCCTCACCCGCGCGATGATGGCCTTCCTCGTCGACGCGTACCGCGAGGAGGAGGTGCCCAACGCCAAGGGCGGCACCGACACCCGCACCGTGCTCGCGCTGGACCCGCGCCTGGCGCCGGTCAAGGTGGCGGTGCTGCCGCTGTCGCGCAACGAGCGCCTGTCGCCGCTGGCACGCGAGGTGGCCGACGACCTGCGCGCACAGGGATGGAACGTCGACTTCGACGACGCCGGCGCCATCGGCCGTCGTTACCGCCGTCAGGACGAGATCGGCACCCCGTTCTGCGTCACCGTCGACTTCGACTCGCTCGATGATCGCGCCGTGACCGTGCGCGATCGCGACACGATGGCGCAGGAACGTATCGCGCTCGACGAGCTCGTCGGCTATCTCGGCTCGCGGCTGCGGGGCGCCTGAGCCTCGGCATCCGCGCCGCGCCGCGCCGCGCCGCCCCGATCCGCGCCGCGTCTCGGGTCCGCGAGACACCGTCCACGCACCGAGACACGCGTTGTGCACCGGTGTTTCGGTGCGCCGCGCGTGTCTCGCGGTCAGAGGCACGCGGCGCAGCGCGAGAGACCGGCTACCGTGGAGGCATGGCATCCGGCGCACCCGAGTCCACGCTCAGCATCCGCGACCTCGACACGCTCGACGAGATCTTCGCCGCCCATCGGGTGATCGTGGAGATCTGGGGGGGACGAGACCCCATGCCCGCGCCGCTCATGCGGGCGCTGCAGTACTCGGGCAACTACGTGGTCGGCCTCTACGACGGTGAGCGCATCGTCGGAGCGTCCATCGCCTTCTTCTCGCCGCCGGAGCGGCATGCGATGCACTCCCACGTGACGGGTGTGCTGCCGGAGTACCAGCGCCGCGGGTTCGGGCGCCTGCTCAAACAACAGCAGCGTCAGTGGGCCATCGCGCGCGACATCGGCACCGTCACCTGGACGTTCGATCCGCTCGTGCGCCGCAATGCCCACTTCAACGCCAAGACGATCGGCGTGCGTTTCGTGGAGTATCTCGTCGACCAGTACGGCTCGGTCTACGACGGCGCCGAACTCGACCAGAACGGTCAGGGTGTCGACAGCGACCGGCTGCTGGTCTCGTGGGCCCTCGCGTCGGCTCCCGTGCGAGACCCGGATGCCGCGGACGTCGTCGCGACCGTCCAGATCCCCGAGGACATCGAGGCCCTGCGCCGCACACATCCGGCCGAGGCGGCGGCGTGGCGTCTGCGCGTGCGCGAGGAGATGCTGTCCCACTACGGGCGCGGCCTCGTCATCGGTGGCTTCGACGACGAGCGCGGTTACCTGTTCGTGCAGGGCTGAACCCGTCACGTTTCGACTCGCTGCGCTCGCTCGACGACCGGTGAGAGCGCAACTCCCGTCGTTGAGCGAGGAGCGGCGCGACGAGTCGAAAGGCCTCAGCCCTTCGCGGACGTCGCTGCGGCTTTCGCCGCCTTCTTGAACTCGCGGACCTTGGCGAGAGACTCGGGCGAGACGATGTCGGCGACGGAGCGGAACGAGCCGTCCTCGCCGTAGGCGCCCGCGGCCTCGCGCCAGCCGGCGCCGGTGAAGCCGTACTGCTTGCCGAGCAGCGCGAGGAAGATCTTGGCCTTCTGCTCGCCGAAACCGGGCAGCGCCTTGAGGCGCTTCAACACTGTCGGCCCGTCCGGGTCGCCTTCGGTCCACAGGGCCGCGGCATCGCCGCCCCACTCCTGCTCGAGCGTGCGGCAGAGGGTCTGGACGCGACCGGCCATCGACCCGGGGTAGCGGTGCACCGCGGGCGACTGCTGGAAGGCGGCGACGAGGGCATCGGGATCGTAGCCGGCGATGGTCGCGGCATCCACCGCGCCGATGCGCTCCTGGATCTTCAGCGGACCGCTGAACGCGGTCTCCATGGCGACCTGCTGGTCGAGGAGCATGCCGATCAGCAGCGCCAGCGGGTTCTCGGTGAGCAGGGTGTCGGCGGCGGGGTCGTCGGTGATGTGCAGGCTCATCCCTCGAGTGTGTCACCCGCAGACCCGCCGTGACAGCACGGTGACAGCGCCGTCGCCCGCGTGACAGGGGCGCGACAGTGCGCCCGGCGCACAGTGGATGCCATGACCACTTCCACCTCACCATCCACCCTCGCGGTGCGCGCGGAGGGCCTCGTGAAGGTCTTCGGCGACAACCGCGCTGTCGACGGCGTCGACCTGGCCGTCGACGCCGGCACGGTCTACGGCGTGCTCGGTCCGAACGGGGCCGGCAAGACCACCACCATCAATATGCTCGCGACGCTGATGCGTCCCGACGCCGGCCGCGCCGAGATCTTCGGCCACGACGTCTCGCGGGAGCCGAACGTCGTCCGTCAGCTGATCGGCGTCACCGGGCAGTTCGCGTCGGTCGACGAGACGCTGTCGGCGACGGAGAACCTGATGATCTTCGGTCGGCTCCTGGGCCTGACGCGCAACGAGGCGAAGCGCAAGGCCGAGGACCTCCTCGAACGCTTCTCCTTGACGGATGCCGCGCGGCGGCCCTTGAAGAAGTTCTCGGGCGGCATGCGGCGTCGACTGGATCTCGCCGCATCGCTTCTGGCCCAGCCTCCGCTCATCTTCCTCGACGAACCCACCACGGGTCTCGACCCGCGCACGCGCGGGCAGATGTGGGACACGATCCGCGAGCTCGTCGCGACCGGCTCCACCGTGCTGCTCACGACGCAGTACCTCGATGAGGCGGATCAGCTCGCCGACCGCATCGCCGTCATCGATCACGGCCGCGTGGTCGCCGAGGGCACGGCCGACGACCTCAAGGCCTCGGTGGGCACGTCGTCGCTGATCCTGCGGATGTCCGATCCCGCCGACGTGGATGACGCCCTGCGCGCGATCGCGCAGGTGCTGGGGGTGCGCGGCACCCTCTCGCCCGAGGCGGCGCGCATCACCGCGCCGATGTCCGACCCCGACCGTGTCACCGATCTGCTGATCACCCTGCGCGAGGCCGGCATCCACCTGACCGAGATGAGCGTGCAGAAGCCGACGCTCGATGAGGTGTTCCTGACCATCACCGGCCGACCGGCGGATGCCGCGGCCCCCGACTCCGCGTCTGCGGACGCCGCCTCAGAGGAGGTCCACGCATGAGCGCCATCGCCCCGACCCGCATCGATCTGACGCCCATCACCCCGGCATCCGAGCGCCGGCTCTCCAACCGCACGAGCCTGCGCCAGACTCTCGAGAACACGCTGACGATGGCGTATCGCGGGCTGGTGAAGATTCGTCGCACGCCCGAGCAGCTCGTCGACGTGACGGTGCAGCCGATCATCTTCACGCTGATGTTCGCGTACATCTTCGGCGGCGCGATCGCCGGAAACGTCGAGAGCTACCTTCCGGCGTTGATTCCGGGCATCCTCGTGCAGACCGTCATCACGACCTCGGTCGTGACCGGCACGCAGTTGCGCGAAGACATGGACAAGGGTGTGTTCGACCGCTTCCGGTCGCTGCCGATCGCACGCATCGCTCCGCTGTCGGGCGCGCTGCTGGCCGACACCCTGCGTTATGCGATCGCGACCTCCATCACGTTCGTCGTCGGCTTCCTCATGGGCTACCACCCGGCCGGGGGCTTCGGCGCGGTCGTCGCGGCCGGACTGCTCGTCATCGCCTGCTCGTGGGCCATCAGCTGGATCTTCGCGTTCTTCGGCGTCATCGCTCGCACGGCGTCCAGCGTGCAGGGCATCTCGATGCTCATCCTGTTCCCGCTCACGTTCCTGTCGAACGCATACGTGCCGATCGACTCGCTGCCCGCACCGCTCGCCTGGTTCGCGAGTGTGAACCCGATCTCTCACCTCGTGACCGCGGTGCGCGATCTCGCGAACACGGGGGTCATCGCGGGGGACTTCTGGGCCTCGCTCTTGGGCGCCGCCGTCATCGTCCTCGTCTTCGCGCCGCTCACGGTGCGGGCGTACATGCGGAAGGCCTAGCGCTCGTCCAGACGATCGACGAGTGCGGTGAGCTCCGCCGGATCGGATGCCGCGGCATCCCGTCCGGCGGCGCTCACCGCATCGCGCACGGGCAGGGCGATCGGGTCGCTGAGGTCGGCGCGCCCCCGCAGCCGGTCGGCCTCGGCGAGCGCCGCCGCCGCATCGCTCAGGCGATCCGCGGCCAGGAACCAGCGGGCGAAAGCGACCGCGACGTCCGACATGATCGGTTGATCGCCCGTGCGGACGGCGACCGGCGCGGCCCGTCGCAGGGCGTCCGCGGCCCCCGCCGCGTCTCCGGTGAGCAGCAGCGCGAGCGCGCGCTTGCTCTCCTGCCACGCGGCGACCTGTGCGGGAAAGCCCGCCAGTGCCTGCTGCTGTTCGAGGCTGCCGGCACGCTCCAGCTCGCGCAGGGCGGCGGCGCCGTCGCCGCGCACCAGCTCGAGCGCGGCTGCCGTCGCGGCGGCCTGGGCGACGGCTCGTTCGGAGCCGTCGGCCCGCGCGCGGGCGAGCATCTGGTCGACGCGCTGCCGGGCCTCGCTCTCGCGACCGAGACGGAGCAGGATCGACACGGAGAGCGCCTGCTGCTGCAGCAGATCGCTGACCGACGTCAGACCTTCGAGCGCCTGCGTCGACTCGTCCGCGATGCGCAGCGACTCCTCCAGGCGCCCCTGCAGCATGAGCCACTCCGATCGCATCTGGCTGGCCAGAGCCGTGCCCCACGCATCGCCGAGGTGCCGGAAGGCATCCAGCGCGCGGCCGCTGGCGTCGCCGAGTCCCTCGATGTCACCGTTGTTCTGCGCGGTGGCCGCGTTCATGACCGCAGCGAACGCCCGGCTCCAGGCGGGGCCGTCCGTCAGCTCGCTCTCATCCAGCCGCAGGTACGTCGACCACGGTTCGTCTCCGCGCCGATCCTGGCGGGCGCGCAGTGCCCCGCGCAGGACGACGGGGAGGATGGCCGCGAGCTCCGAGTCGTACCTCTGCGCGGCCGCGGCGATGCGCGCCACGCTCTGCGCGGACAGGTGCGTGGTCGTCGGATCGAGCATCGTGCGCATCAGCATCGCCATGGCCGCCACCACGACATCCGCCTCGCTGGCGAGGGCGTCGGCGGGGGTCGCGGTCGCGTTCAGAACGGACGTCAGCAGATCGAACCGCTCGCGCAGCTGCCAGATCCACAGCTGCGCCCGCGCTAGAGACTCTAGAGGATCCCCGGGACCGAGCT
>NZ_BADB01000276.1:0-7534 GCF_000333415.1 Microbacterium sp. B24
CCGGGGATCCTCTAGAGTCGGCTGCATCACCATCAGATTGGCGGGCGTCGCGACCGGGGTGAGGAATGCCGCGGCCCCGGCGACGGTGAGCGCCATCATGAACGGCTGCACACTCGCATCGAGCGAGTGCGAGATCGCGACGGCGATGGGGATCACGACCAGGACGGTCGCGACGTTGGAGATGAACTGGCCGAGCACCATCGTCAGCACGCAGAGCACCAAGAGCGCCAGGTGCGGCGAGCCGGTACCGATGACGCCGAGGACGGCGTCGGCGACGACGTCGGCGGCACCCGTCGATACGAAGGCGGACGACAGCGGAACCATCCCGGCGATGAGGATGACGGTGGTCCACGAGATGGCGCGATAGGTCTGCGGCACGCTCAAGACCCGGGTCAGCACGAGTGCACCGGCCGCCAGCAGTCCCGCCACGGCGGCGGGCACGAGTCCGGTCGCGAGCAGCACGACCATCGCCGCGAGGATGCCGATCGCCCGCTTGGCGCCCCGGCCCAGCGGAACGGCGCGCTGCAGGACCTGGGGAGGGGTGACGGCGATGACGTCGGGCGACTGCGTGTAGCGCGTCAGCGCGGCCCACGGCCCCTGGACCAGCACCGCATCGCCGGCGCGCAGCACGAGCGATCCGGCAACACCGGTGCCACGCGAGGCGTTCGGCCCGTCCTCCTCGCCGCGGCGGACGGCGAGGATCACCAGGTTCTCGTCGTTCGTGGTCATGCCGGCCGAGGCCGTGCGCCCGATGAGACGCGAGCGAGGGGACACGAGCACCTCGGCGACACCCTCGCGCGCGCTGAACAGGCGGCCCGTGTCGAGGTCGACGTCGTAGCTGTCGCGAAGGGTCTGAGCGTGCGCGCGAGGATCGGGGGCGAGATCGGCCAGGCGCTCGGCGGCACGAGCCGGAAGCAGCCGTCCGCCGCCGAGCGCGACGACGGCGACCGTCGACAGCACCAGGGGGATGCCGGCGAGCGCGAACTCGAAGAAGCCGAACTCCCGCCCGCCGGCGGCGACGGCGGCCTCGCTGACGACGATGTTCACGGGCGTGCCGGTGAGGGTGAGCAGCGAGCCCGCACTGGCGGCGAAGGCCAGGGGGATCAGCAGTTTCGACGGAACGATGCCGGCGCGCACGGCGACGACGACCACGACCGGCAGCAAGGCGGCGACCGCGCCGTTGATGGAGATGAAGGCGGTCAGAACGGCCGCCAGCGCACCGATGATGACGGTGAGACGGGCCCGGCCGGCGCCAGCTCGAGTCACCACCTGATGGCCGAGCCAGGCCGTGACACCCGTGGCATCCAGCGCCTCGCTCACGACGAACAGCGACGCGATGAACAGCACCGTGGGGTCGCCGAAGCCCGCGAACGCCTCCGGGAGGGTGAGCACCCCGGTGGCCCAGAGCGCGAGCGCGACGCCCACGGCGACGAGCGCCAACGGCACCTTGCCGCTGACGAACGCGACGACCGCGAGCGCGAGGATCACGAAGGTCCAGCCGGCGGGGTCCATGTCCTCACCCTAGACGGCCGAACCCGCACGCCCTTCAGACGAAGCGCACGCTCTGCTGCAGACGGGTGCGCACATCGAACAGCTCATTGCCGCCGATGTCGCGGGCACCGGTCAGGCCCCGCCGGAGCACCGTCGCCAGCGCCGATCGCGCGACGACCGCCACGGGCAGCGAGCGCACCCGGCCGATCTCCTCGATCGCGCTCACGACGTCCTCGTCGGGCAGCACCACGATCGCGCCGCTGAAGCGGACGCGCGCCGCGCGCGCCAGCACGCGGGCCCCCGCGACCAGGTCGGCGATCGGAGAGCCCTCGACGCCCTCACCGATCAGCTCGCCGCGTCGCAGTCGCACCGGACCTCCGAGATCCTCACTGAGCAGGGCGTAGAGGCCGCTGGGTCCCAGCACGATGTGATCGACCTTCAGCGACGGATCACGCGGGTCGACGGCGACGTCATGCCACACCGTGTATCCCATGCCCAGGTCGCCGATGACACGCGCGCTGGCCTCTTCGGCGAGGGCGTCCGCGAGCATCCGCTTCAGCTCACGCGGGGCCGCGCGCACCAGCGCCGGGTCGTAGGGGTCGGGCACCTCGGTGCCGCGTCCCGCCCACTCGCGGATGAGATCGAGGTAGCGCTCGCGACGCCACCCCCCGGGCTGACCGAACGAGCGCGCCCGCGGGCGGGTGTCGGCCGGCCGCGACGGCGGACGCCAGCTCGTACCGGCGCCGCTGCCGTCGGCGCCTTCCGGACCGTAGGAGGGCGCCGAGGCGCCGAAGCCGTGACCGCGGTCGTAGGCGGTGCGCGCCTCCGGTGTGCCGACGAGCTCCCATGCGCGCTGCACCTGCACGAAGAGCGCGGCATCTCCGCCCGTGTCGGGATGGGTCTGACGCAGCCGCAGGCGGTACGCCTTGCGGAGCTCTTCGCCGTCGGCATCCGCGGTGACTCCGAGCACCTCGTAGGCGGACGCGGAAAGGGGACTGTCGAACACGGGACCTCTCAGCGCTTCTCGGTGCGACGGGCGTACGCCGCGGCGCTGCGGCTGGACAGCGCGAGCAGCACGAGGATGTCGAGCGCCAGCGCGGGCAGGGTCGTGAACAGCGTGATCTCCTGATCGCGCGCCCACCAGCTCGCGAAGGAGCTGGCGATGGACAGGGTGGCGACGGTCATCACGGCGACGCGTGCGAGGTTGCTGCCGAAGAACAGAAGGATCACGCACACGAGCTGGATCACCACGGCGGCGCCGAAGACGACGAGCAGGACGGCGAGTGAGGCGTCAGCCAGATCGGGGGTGGCATCGATGCCGTCGAGGTCGAGCACGACCGCGCTCGCATAGCTCTTCCAGTTCACCGCCACCTCGACCATCGAGCCGATCCCGACCAGCGCGCTCAGCAGCACCAGAGCGGCGCCGGTCACCGTCGTGGACGGCCGCGGCATCGCCGGGTCGTGGGCGATCGGCTGCAGGAGCCGGGTCACCGGTTCATACGACGGTCGCCGTTCGGGCCGCACGTTCCGCTCCGCGCTCATGCCACGGCCTCCTCGGAGACGTGCACCCCGCGCACGTCGACCACGGGCAGGTCACCGTCGGTGCGGATGCTGTCGCCACCGCCGTTGCGGGCGTGGTACCCGGTGGAGAAGTCGGCGATCACGTCCACGCGGACGGCCGGCTCTCCGGCGCGGAGGGTCGCGACGATGTGATCGCGCTCGACGTCGGTGTCGGCGTCGATGCGGTGGGTGACCTGCAGGGTGAACAGCGACAGGCCCACCGAGGTGTCGAACGTGCCCGCAGCCAACCAGTCGACGCGCCGGCCTCCCGGCAGCAGCCAGCCGTCCGGGCACTTCCAGAAGCGCACGTGGTGGCGCTGCGCCGGGTTGCCGTCGACCTCCTGCTGGTAGGCGAAGTCCTGTTGGCGACCGAAGAGGAACAGGGGGCTCACCGGAGCCTCGTGATAGCTGCGGCGGCGCAGGGTCGAGGTCACGATGCGCCACGACGACGCGAAGGTGACGGGATCTGCCTTCGTCCACCCCGATGCCCGCATCGCTCGCTCGATCTGCGCGCCCTCTCCCAGAAAGGCGAGGTTGACCGGATCGCCGAGAAGGCCGTCACTCGTGCGCGCACGTCCGATGAAGTAGTCGGGCACGTAGATCGTCGTGAGGATCCGATGCAGTCGGGGCAGGACGAGGTAGGCCAGCAGCAACCAGAACAGCAGGAAGCCGAGAATGCCCCACCATCCGACCGTCAAGCTCTCGGTGAAGCCCAGATAGGCGAGCCAGATGGCCGCCAGGCCCGCGAAGACGAAGAAGAACTGGTCGATCGCGACGCCGATCGACCATCTGCGCGAAGACCGGGTCCGGCTCATCACGGTCCCCACAGCGCCAGCGGCGGCTCCCACGCGAGCGCCCGCTCTGCCAGCCCGTCCTCGAGGTCGTCGAACGCGGCCGGATGCCAGTGCGGGTCGCGGTCCTTGTCGACCAGCTGCGCGCGAATGCCCTCGGGCAGGTCGGGCTGGGTCTGGGCGAACCACAGAACGAGCCCGTACTCCTGCGCGAGCGCGGCGCGGAGATCCGGCAGCCGCCGGGCAGCGCGCACGGCGGCGAGCGTCACGGTCAGCGCGGTCGGCGCGAGTGTCGAGAGCGCGTCGGCGGTGGCGACGGCATCCGGCTCGGGCCGCTCACGCAGCCGCGCGATGATCTCAGCGACGGTGTCGGCGGCGAAGGCATCGTCGATCCACGAACGGGCTGCGACGAGCCGCGACGGCCCCGGCGTCTCGTCGAACAGCAGCACGATCTCGGCCGGGGTCGCCGGATCGGCACGATCGGCGAGCGCGGCGCGGAGGTCTCCGATCCGCTCGCTCGGCACCAGCGCATCGGCGAAGCCGGCGGCGAGGGCGTCCGCGGCATCCATCGACTCACCGGTGAGCGCGAGATACTCGCCGAGCCGTCCGGGCGCGTGCGCCAGCAGCCACGAGCCGCCGACGTCCGGGGTGAAGCCGATGCGCGTCTCGGGCATGGCCAGCCGCGAGCGCTCGGTGACGACGCGGACCGCCGCATGGCCGGCCAGCCCGATGCCGCCGCCCATCGTCACGCCGTCGGCGACGACGACGACCGGTTTCGCATACGTGGCGATCCGAAGATTCAGGGCGTACTCGGCGCGGAAGAAGTGCGCCGTCTCCTCGACGCGTCCCGCGAGGATCCACTCGCGAAGGCTCCGCACGTCTCCCCCGGCGCACAGGCCGCGCTCGCCCGCGCCGTCGAGGAGCACCACCTCGATGTCGGCGTCGTGCTCCCAGCGATCCAGGGCAGCGGAGATGATCTCGATCATGCCCAGGTCGAGTGCGTTGATGGCCCGTGGACGGTTCAGGGTCAGGTGTCCCACTCCCCGGACGGTGCGGACCAGCACGGTGGGTTCGGCGGCATCGCTCACTCTCGCAACGTTACCCGCGCCGTCGGTATCGGCGCCGCCCGCGCGGGCGCAAGGCCCGCGCGGGCCGATCGGGCAGGATGGAGACGGCGGCCGACGACGGCCGGTGCTGACGAGAGGACGACGATGCCCGAAGGACACCTCCTCGAGTTCCGTGGGGTCACGAAGACATTCGGCGCGATTCGCGCCGTCGACGACTTCACCGCCCGCGTCGAGCCCGGACGCGTGACGGGATTTCTCGGCCCCAACGGCGCGGGCAAGACGACGTCGTTGCGCATCCTGCTCGCGCTTGTGCGCGCCACCTCCGGCACCGCCACCATCGGCGGCCGGCGGTACTCGGAGCTGCGCCATCCGCTGCAGACCGTCGGCGCCGCACTCGAGGCCTCCAGCTTCCATCCCGGGCGCACCGCCGCCGGTCACCTCACCGTCGCCGCACACGCGGCGGGGCTCCCCCGCGCACGAGTGGACGACGTCCTGGGCCTCGTGGGGCTCGCCGACGCTGCCGGCCGCAAGGTGGGCGGCTTCTCGCTCGGCATGCGACAGCGCCTCAGCCTGGCCTACACGCTGCTCGGAGACCCCGCCGTGCTGGTGCTCGACGAGCCCGCGAACGGTCTGGACCCCGAGGGGATCAAGTGGCTGCGCGGCTTCCTCGGCCAACTGGCCGGCGAAGGACGCACGGTGCTCGTGTCGTCGCACATGCTCGCCGAGGTGCAGCAGACGGTGTCGGCACTGCTGGTCATCTCCCGCGGCCGACTCGTCTACGAGGGCGATATCGGCGACCTCGTCGCCGCGGACGACGTGGCGACGATCATCGATGCCCCCGACCGCACCGCCCTGGCGAATGCTCTCGATGCCGCAGGCATCGCGTACACGCCCCTGCGCTCGGGCTTCTCCGTGCGCGGCGCCGAGCCCGCGCGACTCGGCGCCATCGCCGCGGCCGCGGGAGTCGCCCTGTCGCATCTGCAGCGGCGCGGCCCGGTGCTGGAGGAGGTGTTCCTCGAGCTGGTGAACGGCACGCGTGTGCCGGCGCAGGCGACGCCGGCGTCATCCCCGGTGAACGACCTCCCCGCGCCGCTCGCGGCCGCTGCCGCGCCTGTCACGACCTCGCCCGAAGACCCAGAGCCGGGCGTCGAGGACGCCGAGTACATCCACGCCGTCGAGGACGACCCGAACGATACGGTCGCCGCCGAGGAAGGAGATGTGCGATGAGTCTCGTCAACGCGTCCCGGTCGGAGCTCACGAAGCAGTTCACCACGGCGATGTGGTGGATTCTCGCCGTCGTTCTGCTCGCCTACGTCGGGGTGACCGCGGGCGGCCTGTCCGCCGTGTTCGGTGCGGTCGCCAGCGGGACGCTGCCGGGCAGCTCGACCAGCGGTGCCGAGATGTCGCCGACGATGCTGCCTCCGCTCATCTACAGCCTCGCCACCTCCGTCGGCTACGTGTTCCCCCTGCTCATCGGCACCCTCCTGGTGACCAACGAGTTCCGGCACAAGACGCTGACGCCGACGTTCCTGGCCACGCCGCGGCGAGGGATCGCCCTCGGCGGCAAGCTGACCGCGGGTGTCGTCATGGGCCTGCTCTACGCCGGCGTCGCGCTCGTCGCGGCGGTCGGGATCGGCGCGGCGGCACTCGCCGCGTTCGGCGTCGACACGCGGCTGGGCGAGAGCGACACCTGGGCGATGATCGGGCGCATCGTGGCGAGTTTCGTTCTGTGGACGCTGATCGGCGTCGGCGTCGGCACCCTCGTGCGCAATCAAGTCGCCGCCGTCGTCGGCGTGCTGGCGTTCACGCAGTTCGTCGAGCCCATCGCGCGTACTGTGTCGACGCTGGTCGAGGGCCTGTCGGGTGTCACCGCCTACCTGCCGGGTGCGGCCTCAGACGCCCTGGTCGGCACCAGCATCTACGCGACGATGGGCGCCGGCGGGGCCGTCCCTCTCGCGTGGTGGGGCGGAGGCATGGTCCTGCTCGGCTACGCCGTGGTGTTCGTCGGCCTCGGCTATCTGACGAGCTGGCGGCGCGACGTCGCCTGACCCGCCGTCAGGAGTCGGCGAGTTCGACGACGTCCGACGCGTCGTCGCCGTCCAGACGCAATGCCTGGACGAGCGCGACCCCGTGACGAGTCGTCAGCACGAGGCGCTCGAACTCGGCATCGTCGGAGAGATCGACGACCACCGCCGGGCGACGACGGCGCACCAGGACGAAATCGTTGCCGCTCGCGGAGCGCCAGGTTCCCATCGCGACGGCGCCCCGCACCTGCGTGCCGGGGCTGGGCACTCCGCGCAGCCAGGTCCAGGCGTCGTCGGTCAGCTGCACCCGGAGGATGTGAGACCTGTCGACGCGCACGCTCTCCGATCGCCGCGACAGGGCGCGTTCGACGCCCGACAGCACGATCTCGAGCTGCGTCGAATCGAGCAGCAGGGTCACCATGACTTCAGTCTGCCAGCGTCACCATGTGCGGATGCTCACAGCCCCGCAACGATCCGGTCTCGGCGCGGGCGATATCGTGGAACGTCGGCGACGATGCGCCGGCGTCACCCGACACGGAGTCTCCCGATGCCTCGATTCGATCTCGATCTCCCCGCCCTGGAAGCCTTCGTCCCGCGTGCG
>NZ_BADB01000275.1:0-1281 GCF_000333415.1 Microbacterium sp. B24
CGTCGTCGTCCGCAACCGCGCAGGCCGCCGCGCGCTCGCCTGGGTGGACGATGAGACCGTCACCGGCGCGGTCGATACGCCGATCGCGGCCGGTGCGGCTCCCGACCTGCTTGCTCGACGCCCGCGACGCTCCCCGCTGCGCGCCGGCGTCGTCGTGCCGTTGCTCACCGCCATCGGCGTCTGCGGCGCCTACGCGGCCGCGACGCTGCTCTGGCCGCTCTGGGCCGTGGCGCCGACCGTGCGGGAGATCACGCCCGACGGACCGGTGGCGACCGTGTCGGCCGTGGCGTGGCCGTCCGCGGGCGCCGGCGCCGTCGGCGTCGCGGGATTCGAGGCCGTCGCGGCATCCTCGAGCGCACCCGTCTCGATGGCGAGCATCTCCAAGGTCGTCACCGTCCTGATGATCCTCGACGAGATGCCGCTGAGCGTCGGACAGCCGGGGCCGGAGTTCACCTTCACCTCGCGCGACCGCCAGACGTACTGGGACTATCTGGCGGACGACGAGTCAGCGCTGGATGTCCCCGTCGGAGGCACGCTCACCGAGTACCAGATGCTGCAGGGCATTCTGATGGGGTCGGCGGGCAACTACACGAATCGACTGGCCAGCACCCTCTGGCCGACCGACGAGGTGTTCGCCCAGGCCGCGCGGGCATGGCTGGACCGGCACGGGCTCGGGGCCATCACGCTGTCGGAGCCGACGGGAATCGACCCCGCCAACACCGCCGAGCCGGCCGCTCTGGTGACGCTGGCGCAGCTCGCCCTCGCCAACCCCGTGGTGGCCGAGATCGCTCGCACCCGCACGGTCGACCTCCCCGGCGCGGGCGAGGTCACCAACACCAACGATCTGCTGGCCGATCCCGGCGTCGTCGGACTGAAGACGGGGAGCCTGGAAGCGTTCTACAACCTGCTCGCGGCGAAGGACATCACCGTCGGGACCACCCAGGTGCGCGTCTATGCCACCGCTCTGGGTCAGCCCACTGCCGAGGCACGCGACCAGGAGACGGCACGTCTGCTGTCCGAGGTCACCACCGAGGTCTCGACACCCCTCGCCCTGCCGGCCGGCACGCTCGCCGGCGTGGTGAGCACCGCCTGGGGGGCGACGGCGAACATCGTGACGGATGCCGACGCGGCAGTCATCCTCTGGAACGGCGCCGCGGCGGCGACGACCACGACGCTCGATCTGGGACAGGCCCGCACGGCGAACGCCGCCGTCGGCCAGGTGCTGGTGCGCGGCCCGTTGAACGCAGCGACGGTCGGGGTGCACCTGACGGCCGACATCCC
>NZ_BADB01000274.1:0-5529 GCF_000333415.1 Microbacterium sp. B24
GAGCTCGGTCCCGGGGATCCTCTAGAGTCCATAGATCATCTTTTAAGGTCGGGCCAAGGTGAGAGTGATCATCCATCGAGATGAGGAGCTATCGCGATGATTCGGAAAATTCACCAACTTTGCACACACCTAGATGAGGTGCGACTTACGGCTCTCCTCGATTAGATATGAAACGAAGGCGGAGCAGGCTACCAACATGTACTTCGCCAAGGCTTGGTCTGCATCAGCGGCATCGATCCCGCCGTGTCTGATTCCGTCGCTATCGGACGCGTAACCGTACATCTTCGACCATGCCGCCTTCAACGCTGGGTGGATAGTTAGCCCGGCGGCTTCTAGCTGCGACAGACCCGCTCCAAGGGTGGACTCGCCTGTCACCTTCCTGACGACGGCTTCCACGCTAGAAATGGACTCCTTAATCGAGTTCGGGTAATCAGGATTTTGCCGATCCGCGAGACGTTCGATCGCTCGGTCAAGAGCGTGGCGAGCGCCCGCGATGTTGGAGACAGCCGACTGGGCCGTGGCAACCGCGTCGGCCTCGATAGTCGAGTCGACGGGGGTCAGCTCTCTTCCGATGAAACGGTAGCCAACAATGTACGTCTCAAATCTATCGTTGAGTGCCTCTGCAACGGCTTCCCAATGGCCGCCCGTCAAATGCGTCTCAAACTTGTGCAGGTACTTCACGATGGCTTCGAGCAGGTCTAGGACGTCGTACCACTCGCCTTGAAGCACGTGCGCCTTCATGGCTTGCCACACTTGGCCGAAGCTCTTCATCTCGTCTCGTGGGTTCTTGAATTCCCACGTCCAAACGGCATCGATGAGACGGCGCTGCGTCTCATCAGGGACGAAAGTTTCGCGATCCGCGTTATCGAGCATGCTTCGGATGACGACGAGTACGTTCCAAAGCTCCACGCGCGTGTCCGTGTCAAGGCTCTGGGACTGTACGACCGATCTGGCCTGACGGTGACCCATGCGCTCAGCAAAAGATGCCATGTGATGACCGTATACGCGACGGTTTCATCCGCGCACTCGCTGCGCTGATTCCTTGACTCCATCGTCCAACTGCTGGTCTGGCCTCCAAAACTTACGTTGCGCCCGAGGACTCGCCATGAGTAGCCCTGGAGCCGAACACCATCCCTCTGGCTATCCTGGCCAGATGTCGAACGCGTCGCTTGAACTTTTAGTCCGAGACTTGGTTAATACGGCCGGCCTCGTCCCGCCTTCGGGGATCCTCGAACCCGCGCTTGTCGGAGCAGCAACCATCGAGCCTGAAGAGCCCGTAGGGCTTCTGGCTCTCGCGCTCGACCTCTTGGTCGAAGCGGACGTCATCACGGTGGGGCAGGCGCCTGACGCTAGCGGTGGCCTTTACCGGGCATATTGGTCCTCGACTGTCGGCGTCGACGAACTCGTGGCGGCGGTGCGAGCGGAGTATGCGAGCCTGCCCGATGAGGGCGACTCCGATTTTCTTAGTGCGGACGATCCGCGATCTCTGGCTCACCACATTCGCCTAGCTTTGCGTGACGCCGGGGCCATTTCCTACGTCTACCTTGATCCAGACGGTGTGGAGCAAGTTTGGGTGCGTCGTTAGGGCGGGGCTCACCCCTGGGTGCGGGGATCGCGGACGTCGGCTTACCGAACTTTGCGTTCTTCATCCGCAAGCTCTGAGTCGAGTGCAACCACGGGGCTCTCCACAACCTCGCGAGGTCCGTTACCAGATTGTAACAACGCCCTACGCGGGAAGCCCCCTTGCCATTGCGCGCAACTGGAAGACCACATAGCACAAGAATCGCGGTTGCAGTTGTCGTCGTGAAGAGTGCGCAAGTCTGCAGTAATGCGGCCGATCGTCAACTACGTCGTACCCGGCGGTAGACTACGAGGGCAGAGAAAAACCCCCGAGGCCTAACGAACCTGAACGCGGGGGCTTCTCTTCCGTCAGTCAAAGGAGACTGACTGGCTCCTCGGCCGGGGCCGTCGTTCAGTTGGCGCTGGGCGGCGGTCCCGTGGAGCGAGGCGGTCTAGACCGCCTTTACAGACCATGCTACGTCAAATCTGACGTGCCGTCTGCAATACGACGTGCAATAACGGGCGCAATACTCGGCGCGATACGGTGCGCGATAGATGCTCAGCTCTCCCACGACGTGCCCGAGGACATCACGCCGCAGATAGATTTTCGCACCTAGCTCGTCGTGGAGAGCCGCGCCGACCACACCGGCGAGAAGATCATCGTTACCCGTGCAAGGTGGGATCGTAGGGTGCGACCCCGATGAAGTTGGCCGCGATGATTCGATGCACGCTGGCGGATGACAATCCGGTGAGCTTCGCAATCTCCCGCATCGAGTTGCCCTTCTCTCGGTACTTGAGCACCTCGCGCACGTTCGCCTCTGTCGTGGCCGTTCTTGGGCGTCCTGCGACCTGCTCACCGTCCTTTGCGCGTGCCGCTCGCGCCGCCCTGGCCTCTGCCACACGTTCGGCGTTCATCGCTCGCTCCCACTCCGCCATATGCGTCATGATCGCGCGCATGAGCTTGCCTGTTGCGCCGCTAAAGTCTTCGCCCTTCTTCAGGCTGTGTACTTCGATGCCGCGCTCTTCAAGATCGGCAATGGTGCTCAGCACGTGCAACGCTGTGCGTCCCAATCGATCCATGGAGGCCACGGTGATCGAGTCGCCGGGGCGCACTCGGGAGAGAAGATCGTCAAGGCCGGGGCGAGACTGGCGCGCTCCGCTGATCTTGTCGCTGAAGATGTCAGCAGCGTCGATCCCTGCGCCCGTGAGTGCATCCATCTGCCGGTCATTGGTCTGTGCCGACGTGCTGACTCGGGCGTAGCCGAAGCTCTTCGAAGTGGTCATGTCTCAACTGTAAACCGTACGGAAGATTTGAGACAAGTCGCAGAGACGATTTCTGAGACAAGATTTCGTATGCTCGCCGGTCGGAAACGGTACCGGTGAAGCGGTGTCTCAAAATCATGGATTTGAGACGGCAAGAGAGTGCCCCCGCTCGCGCGACGTGGAGGCGACAGAGCGAGGGCGGTCCCGCTGGAGCAAGGCATAAGCCCAGCGGAAGGTTAGGAGGAGAGGAATCCGCGAGCGACGAGGCCAAGCTCTGCCACGAGTACGCGCACTCGTTTGATTGCCTGTTGATCCTCCGCATCCGTGAGCGCGGGTTCTCTGATGACGGGTTCGAGTTCTCTGAAGAATCGAAGGATGCGGGCGGTGAGGCCGGGGATGTCACTTTGCGACGGCATCTAGGCTCACCTCTAGCAAATTCGCCCACAACACAACTCTTCGGACTGCCTCTCGATCTGACTCGCTGAGGGGCAGTTCGAGAACCTTCGCCAAGTCTGCGGAGAGGGTGCGAGCGTGGTGCCGGTAGTGGGATGCAAAGAAGGGATCAGTGAGCACGACGCGCAGCCACCCATCGGGAGAGGACTGCTCTTGCGGTGGCGATGGCATTTCGTTCGTGCTGATCCGTCGTGAGGGGCCACACCGCTGCAAGAGCGATGATGCCGGAGATGAGTTCATCCAGGGTTGGGCGCTCGATGTCGCTCATACCTTGTCACCAGGTAGGTATCCGAGACTGCGTGAGGTCATCCGAGGGCCGAAGGTCTCATCGGCCTTAGCGACTGCGAGCCGGCGTTCGATGGGGTCCGAAATCTCGCGCGCGGCTTCGACCGCTTTGACGTGTGCCAGACCGCGAGAGGCATCGTCGCCGGGTGCATTCCACCAGAGAACGTCCTCAGGGCACTGGCCACGCCGAAACGTCACCTGTCCATAACGGGCTACCTGCGCGCCCTCGTCATCCACAAGGTCAAGCCAACTGTTGCCGTTACGGTCGAGGCTCGCTTCGATGATTTCTTTCGTCACCTCGACTGTCGCGCCTCGTTGCACCGGCACACCGTAGTCGGGCGATACCGCCACGCTCATGGCCGACAGGAAGTGAATCAGGTCACCTGGCTGAAGGTCTGTCTTGGTCATGCTTGCTCCTTAATGTTCGCGGCCAGTGCGTCTGCCAGGTCCGAGAGTGATTCGTGTTCCCGGAGGAGTGTGAGCACGTGCTCAGCATCCTCCGCGGAGTTGAGCGCGATTCGCTGGATGACGGTCACCAGATCGGTTGCGCCCCTGTAGAGGCTCGCTGAAGCCGTTTCGTCGATGCCGGTGCGCTCGATGAGGGTCGTCAGCACACTAAGTTCGGCTGATTGCGCTCGTGCCCTCGTCGCGGGGGTACCAGAGATGGCTGCGAGCTTTCGGGCATGACGTGCATCGTCTGCAAGGTCCAGGAGTCGGGCGATGACTGAGGCCGGATCGATGGAATCCAGGCCTGCAACTCGCGATATAGCGTCCTTTCGGGCGACTGACCATCTTGAGATTGCGCTTTCGCTCACGCCATATCGACGGGCGATATCCGATCCGCGCACGCCGGCAGCAATAGCCTGTTCGATGGCCTCGCGTTGCGGATGAGTGCCGATGCTTGACGGTCGTCCCATAGTAGTTTCCTTGGAATTTAGGGGCAGGGAGACTGGAAACTTTGAGGAGTAACGTGCCGGTCACGGCCCGCCAGTCTCCCTGCCTTAGTAACTACTATCGACCACACGTCTCCCGAAATGCGTGCTTTTTCGGAACTTTTTGCAAAGAGTTTCTAGTACGGCAGTTCTACGGTGTTAATGCGCGCTTCTCGATCTCCTGCAACGCTATTAGCGCGATAATTCGATCCCTGGCCTGGTCCCGTGTCGGTATCCTCCAGTTCGACAGGATGGGAAGTTCTAGTTTTTCCTCTAGCTGGATTCCGAACTTGAACTGGCTCGGCTGCGCTGGCAATGTCCTCATTAACCTGTCCCGTCTCAAGGTCTAGCTCTAGGTCGACGTACTCTCGCCGCATTGCGTAGATGGTGGGACGTGAAGAATTTCTTCTCAATGAGGTCGATGCAATCTGTGCCGAGAATGATATCCCCTTAACCGATCCGTACTCCGTCGCCATGGGCAACGCCGACAGCAAGGGTGTTTCCGATCCTGAACGTAGCATCCGCCTCGCAGCGGAGTACGCCCTCGAAATCTGGAATCCGGAAGTGTACCGGAGCATCCAGCAGAGGGCACGTGAGGCGGGGAGGAAGAGCAAGAAATATACTCTGGCGGATCACCTGGCGACCGCACATCTAAACGTCACCGCAGCGGCCCGCACACTAGGACTGTGGTCGTCAAGACTGCCCTGTGCGCCGATGAGGGCAACCCTGCGGCTCCACGGGGTCACGAGGAATGTGTACGGGCCTCAGGGGGCGTTGTGCGGTCTCTGAGCGGGGCATGCGGGTCTCATCGTCTGTGTGCCGTCGCTGTCGGGCGACGTGATGCTCAGCCGGGCGCGGACGATGAGAGAACCGACGCAACCCGACTGAGCATCACACCGTGGAGGTGCGGTCCGACATCCACTACCACTACTTATCGCGCAAACTGGTGGGGCGTATAGCGGCAGGCACGCGGGTCATATGTCTTAAGGGTGATTCGTACTTGGTCGGACTCTAGAGGATCCCCGGGACCGAGCTC